>CAURWS010000384.1:0-4741 GCA_963528485.1 uncultured Pseudomonas sp.
GGGACAGTCATTATTGCAGTGTCTGGTCTGACGCTTTCGCCAGCAAGCCGGCTCCCACAGGTGAAGAAGCGTTCACGCAGACGCAGCGATCTTGATCAACTTCGCGTAATAAAACCCGTCATGCCCGCCTTCCTGCGCCAGCAATTGCCGACCGTGTGGCTGTTTCAGGCCCGGCGGCGGGTTGCCTTGCTGACCGGCGATGTCCAGCTCGCGAGCGCCCGGCGTGCGGGCCAGGAAGGCCTCGATCACTTCGGTGTTCTCGGTCGGCAGTGTCGAACAGGTGGCGTACAGCAACATGCCGCCCACTTGCAGCGTCGGCCACAGTGCGTCCAGCAGCTCGCCTTGCAGCGTCGCCAAGGCCGGAATGTCGTCGGCCTGACGGGTCAGCTTGATGTCAGGGTGACGACGAATCACGCCCGTGGCCGAGCACGGCGCGTCGAGCAGGATGCGCTGGAACGGCTTGCCGTCCCACCATTGATCGGTGGCGCGAGCGTCGGCGGCGATGAGTTCTGCGCTCAGGCCCAGACGGTCGAGGTTCTCTTTGACGCGGATCATGCGCTTGGCTTCCAGGTCCACCGCCACCACACCCGACAAACCCGGTTGAACTTCCAGCAGATGGCAGGTCTTGCCTCCCGGCGCGCAGCAGGCGTCGAGCACGCGTTGGCCCGGTGCCAGCTCCAGCAGATCAGCGGCCAATTGAGCGGCTTCGTCCTGAACGCTGATCCAGCCTTGGGCAAAGCCTGGCAGCGAGCGAACGTCGCCCGGCTCGGTCAGCACGATACCGTCCTGGCTGAAGCTGCTGGTCGTCGCCGCGATGCCTGCGTCCTGCAGCAGCCGCAGGTATTGATCGCGGGTTTTGTGCCGGCGATTGACCCGCAGAATCATCGGCGGATGCGCGTTGTTGGCGGCGCAGATGGCTTCCCAGTGCTCAGGCCACGCGGCTTTCAAGGCTTTTTGCAGCCAGCGCGGGTGGGCGGTACGCACCACCGGGTCGTGTTCGAGCTCGGTCAACAGCGCTTCGCCTTCACGCTGGGCGCGACGCAGTACGGCGTTGAGTAAGGCCTTGGCCCAGGGCTTTTTCAGTTTGTCGGCGCAACCGACCGTTTCGCCGATGGCGGCGTGGGCCGGAATACGCGAATAGAACAGCTGATACAAACCGACCAACAGCAATGCCTGGACATCGTTATCAGCGGCTTTGAAAGGCTTCTGTAACAACTTGGCGGCCAGCGCTGACAGCCGAGGCTCCCAGCGCGCAGTGCCGAACGCGAGATCCTGAGTCAGGCCGCGATCACGGTCATCGACCTTGTCCAGTTGGGCGGGCAGCGAGCTGTTCAGCGACGCCTTGCCGCTGAGCACGGCAGCCAAAGCCTTGGCGGCGGCTAAACGCGGGTTCATTGCACGTCAACCGAGAGACCCAGCACGGTCCCGGTCGCGAATTTCTCACGGCGACTGTTGAACACGTCGGCAAAGCCCAGCGGCTTGCCACCCGGCAGTTGCAGGCGCGTCAGGCGCAGTGCGCCATGTCCACAGGCGACGATCAGGCCGTCCTTGCTGGCGCCGAGAATCGTACCCGGTTCGCCCTGCTCTTCGGCGACCTGCGCGGCCAGCACTTTCAAGGCTTCGCCGTTGAGGGTGCTGTGGCAGATCGGCCACGGGTTGAAGGCGCGCACCAGACGCTCCAGCTCTTCGGCGGGACGCGACCAGTCGATGCGTGCTTCGTCTTTATTGAGCTTGTGCGCGTACGTAGCGAGGGTGTCGTCCTGCACTTCGCCCACCAGCGTGCCGTCGGCCAGACCGGCAATGGCCTGCACCACTGCGGGCGGCCCCAGCTCGGCCAGGCGGTCATGCAGCGTGCCGCCGGTGTCGTCGGCCGTGATGGGCGTGGTGACCTTGAGCAGCATCGGGCCGGTGTCCAGACCCGCCTCCATACGCATCACGGTGACGCCGCTTTCGCCATCGCCCGCCTGCACCGCGCGCTGGATCGGCGCCGCACCGCGCCAGCGTGGCAGCAAGGAGGCGTGGCTGTTGATGCAACCCAGGCGCGGGATGTCGAGCACCACCTGCGGCAGGATCAGGCCATAGGCGACCACCACCAGCAAATCGGGTTTGAGCGCTGCCAGTTCGGCCTGTGCCTCGGGGGCACGCAGGGTCGGCGGTTGCAGCACGGGAATAGTGTGTTGCAGGGCGAGTTGCTTGACCGGGCTGGGCATCAGCTTTTGGCCGCGACCCGCCGGGCGATCCGGTTGGGTGTAGACCGCGATCACCTCGTAAGGGCTGTCGAGCAGGGCTTTGAGGTGTTCGGCGGCGAATTCCGGGGTGCCGGCGAAGACGATGCGCAGTGGCTCATTCATGGGCTTCTCGTTGTACAAATCTGTAAAAAGACAAAAGGCCTCCAATAGGCCTTTCGGGGTGAGGGATCAAGCGTTCTGCTTGTGCTGTTTTTCCAGCTTTTTCTTGATCCGGTCACGCTTGAGCGTAGACAGGTAGTCGACGAACAGCTTGCCGTTCAGGTGATCGCATTCGTGCTGGATGCACACCGCGAGCAGGCCTTCGGCGATGAGTTCGTAGGGCTGGCCGTCGCGGTCCAGTGCCTTGACCTTGACCTTTTGCGGGCGGTCGACGTTCTCGTAGAAGCCGGGAACGGACAGGCAGCCTTCCTGATACTGATCCATCTCGTCGCTCAGTGGCTCAAGCTCCGGATTGATGAACACCCGGGGTTCGCTGCGATCTTCGGAGAGATCCATTACAACGACGCGCTTGTGTACGTTAACCTGCGTCGCGGCCAGACCGATGCCAGGCGCTTCGTACATGGTTTCAAACATGTCGTCGACCAACTGGCGAATGCCGTCGTCCACAGCAGCCACCGGCTTGGCGATGGTGCGCAGGCGCGAATCGGGAAATTCGAGAATGTTTAAAATGGCCATATACGTAAGAGCTGCACTTGTAGGGTAAAGTCAAAATCGGCTGCTAGGCTTGGGGGCGTTACAAGACAAGCGGGCAGCCCTTGGAAAACAGAAGTCTCGCAAGACTCAATGTTTCACGCGAAGCCAACATGATAAAGGGATTCACCGCATGAGGAAATCACTACTCGCCCTGCTGCTGTTGGCCGCGACAGGCCTTGTTCAGGCGCAAGTACAGCTCAAGGACGGTCATCCAGAGCGCTACACCGTTGTCGCCGGTGACACGCTTTGGGACATTTCCGCAAAGTTTCTCAGCCAGCCATGGAAGTGGCCGCAGCTCTGGCGCGCCAATCCGCAGGTGCATGACCCGGACCTGATCTACCCTGGCGACACCCTCACGCTGATCTATGTGGACGGCCAGCCGCGAATCGTTGCCAACCGTGGCGAGTCGCGCGGCACCATCAAATTGTCACCGCGTGTGCGCAGCACGCCAATCGCCGAGGCGATTCCGACCATTCCATTGGGCGCGATCAACGCGTTTCTGCTCAACAACCGCATCATGGACACCGCCAAACAGTTCGACGACGCCCCTTACGTCGTGGCCGGCAACGGCGAGCGCGTACTCAGCGGCGCGGGCGACCGGATCTATGCCCGTGGCCATTTCAGCCCGGATCAGGTGTCCTACGGCATCTTCCGTAAGGGCAAAACCTACTTCGATCCTGACACCAACGTCGCCCTGGGCATCAACGCCGACGACATCGGCAGCGGCGAAGTCGTGGCCAACGAGGGGGACATCGCAACCGTACAAATGCAGCGCTCCACGCAGGAAGTGCGTCTGGGCGACCGCCTGTTCGTCAGCGAAGAGCGCGCGATCAACTCTACGTTCGTCCCGAGCGAGCCACAGCAGGAAATCAACGGCGTGATCATCGACGTGCCCCGCGGCGTGACCCAGATCGGCGAGTTCGACGTGGTGACACTGGACCGCGGCAGGCTCGATGGCCTGTCCGAAGGCAACGTGCTGGCAATCTACAAGACAGGCGAAAAAGTACGTGACCGAATCACTGGCGAGCAGGTGAAGATCCCGGACGAACGCTCCGGATTGTTGATGGTTTTCCGCACCTACAATCGCCTGAGTTACGCCATGGTCCTGCATGCGACCCGATCTTTGGCGGTCAACGACAAAGTGCGCAATCCGTAATGCTATGTATCAGCTTCAAAACACATTTTTCCACCGGCATGCTTCACTTATCTAAACCTTGTTAACAGACCTATCCACAGGTTGATCCACCTTTTGGGGTGGTCGCCGGATCAAGGAAGATCTGATGCCGTTGTTCGAAAAATCCGGGCAGTCGCCTGCCGAACTGGAGGCGCGTCTGCGTCTCCATCGACTGCCCGAAATCGGTCCCAAGCGCTTTCAAACCCTCATCGATGCCTTTGGCAGCGCGTCTGCCGCGCTCAGTGCCCCTGCTTCCGCGTGGCGCTCATTACGTCTTCCCGCGGCCTGTGCCGACGCCCGTCGCGACCCCGATGTGCGCGATGGCGCCAGCGCGGCATTGGCCTGGTTAGAGCGTCCGGGCCAGCATTTGCTGATGTGGGACGACCTTGACTACCCGGCTCTGCTCGCCGAAATCCCCGATCCGCCGCCCCTGCTTTTCATCGCAGGCGACCGCGCATTGCTCGATCGCCCACAGCTGGGAATGGTCGGTAGTCGGCGTGCCTCCAAGCCGGGGCTGGACACGGCCAAGGCGTTTGCCCGCAGCCTCGCCGGCGCCGGATTTGTCGTGACCAGTGGTCTTGCCCTGGGCATCGACGGTGCCGCGCATCAGGGTGCTCTGGATGTA
>CAURWS010000385.1:0-4702 GCA_963528485.1 uncultured Pseudomonas sp.
GCCGCACACCGCATCGGCTTCAGAAGCCATCTGTTCGGCCAGCCAGCCATAGGGCACCACGCTGTCGGCGTCGGTGAAAGCCAGCCAGCGGGCGCCGCGTTCAAGCATCAACCTGGCGCCCATCGCGCGGGTCATGCCGACGTTGCGATGCTGGCAGGGCTGAAACCCAACGCCATGGGACTGGGCGATCAACTGCGAGCCGTCGGAGCAGTCGTCGAGCATGATGAGAATTTCGACCCCTTCGTCATCCAGTGCTTCGTGATGGGCGGCGGCAATCAACGATTTGATGCAGTCAGCCAGATGGCGCTCTTCATTGTGCGCGGGGACGATGATTCCGATCATGGGCATGCCTCATGGCGGCGGTTGCGACGATCGCATTAGCCTTTCGATGTCGACCTGAACGGTGAAAAATTGGTTGCAAGTATTTTCGTTTATGAAGACCGAATGCGTCGACGCGCCCAAGGGCGTCGACACACACGGCTGTGGATCGAGCTTTACGCAGCCCGTAGCGACTCACCGATGGCCTCGCTGAAGGCAGGCAGATCGTCCGGATTGCGCGAGGTAATCAGCGTCCAGCCGTTGGCGCCGCATTCCTTGACCTCCTGATCGACCCACTCCGCCGCGTGAGCGTTGAGCAAGTCGGTGCGCACGCTGGGGTAGGAGGTCAGGGTCTTGCCATCGACCACGCCGGCATCGATCAGCAGCCAGGGGCCATGACAAATGGCAGCGACCGTCTTGCCGGCGTCGGCGAATTCGTTGACCAGGCGCTGGGCGTCGGCGTCCTGACGCAGGGTGTCGGCATTGACCGTGCCGCCGGGAATGACTAGCGCATCGAACTGCGCAGCCGACAGACCCGCCAGGCGCGTATCAGACGTGACGCGGGTGTCCTTCTCAGTGTCGTGCAGGAATGTCTGCGTCTCGCCGCCCTTGATGGACGCGTGGGTGACGCTGGCGCCCATGTCTTTCAGGGCCTTGAGCGGCTTGAGCAATTCATCGCGCTCGATGCCGGTGTTGGCGGTGATGATCAGTACTTTCTTGCCTTGCAGTCGCGTACTCATGGCGTGATTCCTCTTGAGTGAAAACTTCACCCGCTGTTGGGGTGTTGTCGTTCTCTGAGGGAATCGAAAAACCAAAAGTTCAGCCCGATTGCATCACCGGCCATGGCGAGGGGATTGCCTTAGAGGCAATCGCGTGCGGCTTTTTCCAATGAGCTGCGACCGAACGCCGAGGCCAGGGGCGCGCGTTGATAGAGGAACGCCCGGGTGTTGGGGTTGCCTTTGAATACTTCGAGAATATCGTCCTGGGACAGTTTGCCGGACACCAGCAGTTTGTAGTGCCCCTTGCTCTCGGTCATGGTGGTCGCGGGCTTGAGCTGCTGCCACTTGGGCAATACGCATTGCACGTAATCAGCCGCTGGCTTGGGGGTTTCAAGGTTTACCGACGGGTTGTTCGGGGTCGAGCCGCAGCCCGCCAGGGTCAGTGCCAGCGCACCGGTCAGCAGTGAAAGACGCATTAATTTCATCCTGAAACAACAGTTGTGGACCACTTTGGAAGGGCACGAAACATCCCGCCATATCAATTTAATATCATTGATCGCGTGTTCAGTATGGCTTCAGAAGTGCATGTTTTATAGGAAGTTATTGCCGATCCAAAAATGAAAAACGCTCTCATTCGCGTCACTCAACTTGCGACCGGTTATTAAGTGACGGGTATGTTGACGAGGTGGGACGTAAATGAAAAGAGTCAGGGCTGAAAATATAGGCGACGACCCTATGCAGGGTCAGATGAATGGGAATTCTTGCGGTCGTTTTCCATTCCAGCGCCTACGCCAAAGGTGGCGGTGGTGGGCAGTAGGGACGGAATTTCTCAAGGGTAATTGCTCGATGTTGATAGGTCTTGTCTTGATCCGAGCATTGACACGCGCAGCTTTGGGGCTAGAGTGAGCACAAACGAGCATAAGTCGATTCATCTGTTTCGACCGAGCATGCACTCACTCAGCCAATCACAGGACCCATCATGTCAACCGAACTGCAACGCGCCGCTTACTCCGTCCTGTTGCCTGCCTTTGCCGGGCTCGAACTGGATGACGCCGTCCGGCGTTATCTGCAGCGAGGCGGGGTGTCGATTCTGCTGGGCGAAAGCCGTGATGAGTATTTGGCGCGCAACATGAGCTTCGAGCGACGTCGTCGTGAGACTCAGGCGCACTTCATGGGGATTGCCGAGCAGGTTACTGCGTATGCGGGCTCGCCGGTGTTGGTGGCGGTAGACCAGGAACTGGGCGGGATTCAGCGCTTGCATCGATTGGTGCCGGGGATGCCCACCGCCGATGAACTGAAGGGGTTGAGTGCCGAGGCGATTGAGGCGCGCAGTTATGAGATGGCCAGTTCGGCGCGTGTCATGGGGGTCAACCTGTTCCTGGCGCCGATTGTCGACGTGGTCACTGGCACTAACCCCTGGCTGCACAATCGCACCCTCGGGACGGATTGGGTTGAGGTGTCACGCATTGCCTGTGCGTTCATTCGCGGAGTGCAGCGGGCGGGGGTGATCGCCACGGCCAAGCATTTTCCCGGGCATTACCAAACCGAGCACGATCCAGCAGTGGCGCTGGCCAGTGTGCCCGGTTCTGTTCAGGACCTTGAGCAAGGCTTGGGTGTGTTCCGCGATGTCATCGCGGCGGGCGTTCAGGCAATCATGCCGGGGCCTGCGGTGTTTCCGGCGCTCGATCCATTGCAGTCGGCCAGCACTTCGGAGAAGGTCATCGGCCTGCTGCGCGACCACTTGGGCTTTGGCGGGCTGATCATCTCTGACGATCTGGATGCCGTGTCAATTCTGCGCGGCAACAGCATTGCCGACACCGCGATCAATGCCTTGAATGCCGGGGCGCATCTGTTGCTGGTGTCCAGCGAATCGGGGCTGGATGACCTCGCACAAGCGATTATCGCTGCCGCGGAAAACGGGCGTCTGGATCGTTCGCAGTTGCTCAGGGCTGCGGAAAAAGTGCGTGATCTGGCGCGGGCCTCGAAGGCGCAGGTGGATACGGGGCTGTATGTGTCTTACCCGATTTGTGGAGGTCATCTGACCCGTCGAGTGACACGCTGAGGCTTTCACGCTTCGCGCTTCATTTGTGCTCCCACGCAGCAGGCTCTACCCTCCACGGCACGCCTTTCACGACAAAAGGAATGCCTGATGAGCTGGTCTGCCAAGCAGTATTCGATGTTCGAACAGCAACGCACTCGCCCGGTCCGCGACCTGGTCGCTGCCATCCCCACGCAACAGGTGAAGACGGCGATTGACCTCGGCTGCGGCCCCGGCAACTCCACCGAAGTGCTGGCCGAGCGCTTCGGCGATGCGCTCATCACCGGCCTAGACAGCTCGCAAGATATGCTCGGCGATGCCCGCCAGCGCCTGCCGGACGTTGAATTCGAACTGGCAGACATCGGCCTGTGGAAACCGGCGAAAACCTACGACGTGATCCTGGCCAACGCCTCGCTGCAGTGGGTGCCGGACCATGCCGAGCTGTATCCGCGTCTGGTCAGCCTGCTCAATCCCGGCGGCAGCCTTGCCGTTCAGACGCCGGACAACCTCGAAGAACCCGCACACCGGCTGGCCCGCGAGATCGCAGCCCGTGGCCCGTGGGCGAGCAAGATCGCGTCGGTCAAACACCCCGATCGCCATCCGGCGGCCTATTACTTTGAGCTGCTGCAGCCCCAGTGCGCTGAGGTCGATGTCTGGCGCACCACGTATCACCATCCGCTGGCCGGTGGGCATGGGGCGGTGGTGGAATGGTTCAAGGGTTCGGCGTTGCGGCCTTATCTGCAAAAGCTCGATGAGAGCGAGCAGAAAGCGTTTCTCGATGCCTATCTAGAGGCGATTTCCCAGGCGTATCCTGCGCTGGCCGATGGCTCAGTGTTGCTGCCGTTTCCGCGTCTGTTCATTGTGGCAACTCGCTGAGGCCGGAGCGGACATGGACCAGACCCGTACCCTGTTGGCATCACGCCTGATCCGCAACTTCAACGAAATTCCCTTGCAGGACGAGCGCCGCGACCCGCTGTACCAAAGCCAGGCCGCGCGTCTGGGCACCGGCACCGCCGCGCAAAAACTCGGGGCCTCCGTGGACATCGTCGCCCCCGGCAAACGTTCGTGCCCCTACCATTTCCACTACGCCCAGGAAGAGATGTTCGTGATTATCGACGGCCAGGGCACGCTGCGGGTGGCGGGGGAGAGGCTGCCGATCAAGAGCGGCGACGTGATCTTCATCCCGCCGGGGCCCGAATACCCTCACCAGCTCATCAACACCTCCGATGCGCCGCTCAAGTACCTGTCCATTAGCACCCGCGAGACGCCGGAAGTCTGTGAGTACCCGGATTCAGGCAAGTATCAGGCGATGGTGACGATCAACGGGGCGAGGGCGTTTACTGCCGTGCAGCGGCCCGAGACTACGCTGGATTATTGGGACGGCGAGCCCTGAGATACAGGCTTTTTGCGGTTTGGTTATAACCATAGATCCTTTCGGTCTACAGTTCATATAAGAAAAACAGAGGGCTTTAGACGAAAAATCGCTATCCTGCGCGCCAGTTTTTTTCCAGCGTGTCGGGCATAGCAATGGATTTTGGCAATACAGGTTTCGTCGTCGCCGGCCTTGTCGTCGGCTTCATCGTCGGCATGACCGGCGTGGGTGGCGGGTCGTTGATGACCCCGATCC
>CAURWS010000386.1:0-4700 GCA_963528485.1 uncultured Pseudomonas sp.
AAGTGCAATTGAAGGCCCTGCTGGCGCACGACCCTGACCGAACGCAGGTCCTGCAGACTGTTGCAGGATTAGGGCTGCCGGACTGTTGGGTCGCTGCAGGGTTCGTGCGCAGTCTGGTGTGGGACCACCGGCATCATCGCGAATGTTCTCCACTGCCTGAAGATATCGATGTCATCTGGTACGACCCTGCGCGCGCTGACCGCGAGCTGGATTCAGCACTGGAAGAGCAGTTGTCGCGCCTTCACGGCGGGCTGAACTGGTCGGTAAAGAATCAGGCACGGATGCACTTGCGAAACGCCGACGCGCCCTATGACTCGGCAGTTGATGCGATGAGATTCTGGCCTGAAACGGCCACGGCTGTAGGGGCCAGGCTTGGGCCTTTTGGCGAGATCGAGATTGCAGCACCCTTGGGGCTTGAGGATTTGTTCACGCTGATCGTGCGTCCAACGGATCGGTTTAATACAGAGAAGCGTGGCTTGTTCGTCGATCGTATTCGAACCAAGGCTTGGGGTGAGGTTTGGCCAGAGTTGATCTTTTATTTGTAAGCTTGAGTCGATGGGCTAAGCCCACAGGTCCTAAATGCTTTTAGCGAGCGGCTGGTTCTGGCCGTAAGCGGCCATCCGTGGCGGTAGCTACCGACCCAGAGCTGCCCTCCAGAGCCGGCTGAGTCGTCTGTAAGTGGTGACGGCAAAGCCGCGTTAGAGTCCAAAGTGATATCATGCAGCATACCTGCACGCTATGCCGCACCATGCGTGCATCACAGCGAGAATAATTGCGATGATTGAAGGCTACTCAGAGGAAGAGTTTGGGACTATCGTGCATGAGCATGTACGTCCAGCGGAGCCGATTAGCTCCATTGAACTGCTCAAGGGGCGGCATAAGGAGCTTGAGGATATCCGTCGTGCTTTGTTCGCCAAAGGCCGTCACATGTTCATCTACGGTGATCGTGGCATCGGTAAATCATCCCTTGCACAGACCGCAGCTCTCCAATATCAGTCCTCGGATTCAGATATTATTCAGATCGGGTGTACACGCACGAGTACTTTCTACGAGATCATGCAGAGTATTGCCGCAAGCCTGATCGAAAGCTTTGATAGTAGGGAAATCCAAACCAGGGCAGGGGTCAATCTTAAGTTTTTTAATTTTGAGTTTCTTGCCAAGTCTTCGTCCAAGCCGGATGTGCCATCGGTATGTAATATGGAGCAAGCTCTGGATGTCATCTCTGACATAAGAGAGATGCATTCAGAAAAACCGATCATTGTTGTAGACGAATTTGATGCGATCCAAGAACCTGAGGAAAGGTACAAATTTGCTGAATTTTTAAAAAAAATGGGGGACTCTGGCATCTACATTCCTATCATTTTTAGCGGAATTGCAGCGTCCCTAGACGATGTCCTCGGCGGGCATCAGTCCAGTATTCGCCAGTTATTTCCAATACAGCTTTCGCCGATTTCTTGGGACTCTCGTTGGGATATCTTGGTAGAAGCACTTGAAGCCTTCAATATCGAGTACGACGAAGAGATTAAATATCGGGTCGCGGGAATCAGCGACGGATTTCCTTACTACGTCCACCTGATCACAGAGCAGCTATTGTGGGCAATTTTCGACGACCCTGAAACTTTGCAAGTCGCTAATTTCTCTCATTACAACGAGGCGCTGAAAAAGGCGGTAGAAACGGTTCAGGAACATATTCGCAAGCCATACGATTTAGCGACAACTCGCCATAGTCAGGACTTTCACCATGCTTTGTGGGCCTGTGCTGATACGTCAATTCTGTATCGTAAGACCGATAGCATTTACGCCTCCTATGAACGAATTATTCGCGACCTAAACCATGCGAATCCACAGGAAATTTTGGTTCCGATTGATCGCAAAAAATTCAGCCAGCGTCTGAATACGCTGACCAAGCCGAGCCATGGCTCGGTACTTAAAAAGATGAGCGACAATCGTACTGGCTGGTATCAGTTCAGTGAAAACATGCTTCGGGGGTATGTGAGACTGCTGGCAGAAACAAATGGTGTTCAACTTTGGATGGATGAAGCTAAGGTACCTAAGCAGTTGATTAATCCACGACCTAGCCCCATGAGCAGCCACCGTCGATTTCAATCAAGCGTTCCTACAGGTATTGGCCTTAAAGATGACTAAAAGGCCTAAGCTCTTCAGAACAGTTTTATCCCAATGAACGATGCTCTGTGCTACGCAAGAGTCAGCATTGCCGGATTGATGATATCCGATCCGGGAGCCTCGGGGCGATCGCGGTCCGTCGAGACTGGTTGCTCTCGACCCAAAACGCACGGTGTCGACATGCGGAGAATGATGATCAACTGTCTTTAAGGCATATAGCCGTCATGTGATAGATCTCAAGCAGCGTCGATACCAGCCCTCATTTGCTTGTTTCTCTCGCAATCTTTTTAGGTCTTCTGCAACCTGCAAGGCTTGTTCAAGAAGCAAAGCGTTCTCCTCATAAGCACTAGGATCACTGGTGCCTTGGTACAGTTGCCCACCTTCAGAGACGTCTCTCACTACACTATCTGCAAGCTGGTAAAACCTAACGATGAGAGCCGCCTGTTCCGCGTCGAGAGAACCAATGTTCTGGATGTTTCCGGCATAGACTCTACAGTAATGATCGGCAACCGCTATTCTATATTCCTCGGCCGGTTTTGACGGATCGTTGCGATAAAACTGGGCGCGCGTTCTCAGGTCCTGCAAGAAGTGGCGATGCCTAGTAATCTCCGTGAGCGCCATGATCTCCGAATAGATAGCTCGACCAACAGTACTGTGCTCGCGAGCCAACTTTAGCCACCACGCGAGGATAGCCAATACAACAGGCAGTGAAAATTTGATCGCTTCGTCCACGACGCCTCCTAGATGCGAGAATGTCAAAGGGAGCCTCAACAACTTCGTTGTCAGCACCTATGTGCTTTTATTAAAGCCCACGCGCTAGCCTCCATTGGATAAAAATAAATCGCACTTACGCTTGACCTCATGATCTGCCGCGCCCCTCTCAAATGCACCACCGGCACATCCGGGCCCATGGCCATTCGCACCGCTTCGATGCCTTGACGATAGCCATGGTCGAACTGCCACACAAACTTGAGGAAGGCTAAAAATGCGCGATCAAGTTTTTCCGTACAGCCTGTCGGCATATCGGGTCGTGGGCGGTTCATTGCGCTACGAATGAGTACCCGCATCAGGCAGGTCAACCGGGGCGTATCAAGCCAGATGACGAGGTCTGCGCGGGGCAGGCGCAGGTCGAAGGTGCGGCGGGCGTAGTTGCCTTCGCAGATCCAGGCGTCGGTGGCGATTGCGTTGCGCACCCGTTCCCGGAACCGCACCGCATCGGGCTCGACCCAGCCGGGCTCCCAGAACAAGGTGTCCAGATGCACGACGGGCAGGTCGAGACGTTTGCCCAGCAGGCGCGCCAGCGTGGACTTGCCGCTGCCTGCGTTGCCCAGAATCACAATCCGTTGCACGAGAGACTTCCTGTCGCAAAAAAGGATGACAACTAGCGCCGCGACATGACGGCGTTATGCACCGGCAAACCGGTTTGTTCCGGGTGCTGCTGCAAAAAAAGCTTGAGGGCTTGATCTTCGCGGTCAACCACGCAGACGTTTACGCTGGGGCTGGGCACCGTGCATTCGCCAAGGGCGAGCAGACCGCAGTTCATGACCCCGTACACAGCCGCCGGCTGAGCAACGGCCGAACAGCCATAGACCATTTCGCCCAGGTAATTGAGCTGCCCTTGAGTCACGGTGAAACGCAGGGGTTTAGAGTAGGGCCCCATCACACCGCGGCGATGCCCCAGACGGCTCACCTCATATTCACCGGCAGGCAGCCAGCCCGAATAGTCGTCCTTTGGGCCCCAGCCATAGGTCTTGTTGCTCTTGATGTCGCGAAACTCGAGATAGGTGCCATAGGGGCCGCCTTCTATCAATGAGCCGACCACCAGACCTGAGTTTTTCGCGTTGTTGACGGGGGAATTCAGTGCCATTTCAGGCGGCATTGACGAGCAACCTGCCAGGAGTCCGACCAGGCCAATTGCAAAGATGTGGTGCGTATCGAGCATTCCATTACCTCGGAGACGTACAGCGCAATCAAAATAAACAGACATGGCAGGCGCGCTGGACGGCGATGCCTGCCTTCTTTAGCATGATGGCCTTTCGCCTATCTGTGCATCAAGGACGATACATCATCATGTTCGATTTTTCCCGACGGGCCATGTCCGGCGTCGTCAGTGTTGCCGCGCTGTTACTGAGCGGATGCAGTTTCAATGGCACCTTTCCCGATGCCAGCGAGCCCGATGCAGCCAAGCTGCGCTTCATCAGCAGCAATGAAAATTCCACCCTCGATCTGTTCGATGCAGAACACTGTGGCGGCCAGACCACAGGGCTGCTCAATAACCTGTTTTCGGCCAACACCCATCGACGCGCCGCCATGAGCGCCCCTGCATCCGACGATGCCAAGGCCTGGCTCGAGGTGCGGCTGCAGCCGGGCCATGAACTGTTCGCGCGAGCCAATACGCTGGGCAGCGGGAGCGTCTGTACGGTCGCGTTCAACTTCACGCCGCAGAGTGGCGGCGAGTACGAAGCCAACTTTCGTTACATCGGCCGCAGTTGCCAGATCACCCTCAACCGCTTGCGCCAGATTGACGGCAAGGTTGTACGTTCGCCCATCGCGCTGACCAACAAAGGTCTGCCGGC
>CAURWS010000387.1:0-4686 GCA_963528485.1 uncultured Pseudomonas sp.
ATCCAGCACATACATGATGTCCAAGGCTCTGGACATACCGAGCAATCGCCTTCGCAAGTATCTCCGGCAGATGGAAAAGCGCGGCTATGTGACCGCCGACAGCAACGGCGTCAACAACATCTACTGGAGGCTAAAGCCATGAGCCATAACTGCGCCTACGTGCGCCAGCACTACAACGTTCCGGCAGAAGTCGGGCGCCGCGTGATCGAAGCGCTCATGGCAGCCGCCTGACCAACCCCACAGTAACCTCCAGAGGTTACATCACGAAAAGTAACCTGTATGGGTTACAGGGATATCGCCATGCCTGAAGAAATCAAGAACGCCGCCGCGAGCGGTGAGTGGAAGCTTGTACCTCTGCCACAGCTCAAGAAGTGGCACCGCGACCTCGATGCGTGCCAGAAGGTCATGTGGCTGCGCGGTGGCTTTGATCCGGCCTACCGCATGGATGCGCAGGACTGCCTGAAGGAAATGGAAGGTGTGCTGGCCGCCCATGTGCCGCCTGCTGGCGAACTGCCGGAGCGAATGGATATTCCCGCTCGCGGGGAATACGAAATGGAGTGCGACTGGGCCGCCGCAGTTGAGCAGGCAAAAGCGCACAATTCCTGCCTCGACGAATGCATGCCGATCTTCACCCGCCTGCAGGCCGAGAACGCCGCACTCCAGCAGCGCTTGAACGTGGCGGATCAGCGAGTTGATGAGCTGGAATCGGCGTTAAAATTTTACGCCGACAAAGATCACTTCCACTTCGATGATCCAGAAAAGTGGGACAGCGTAAGTGGCGAGGCTGAGAACCTGCTTTGGCATGAAGAAGACCCGGCTTATATCGAAGATGGCTCTATCGCGAGAAATGCGCTGAAGGTGAAACCATGAGTGACCTGAGCGTGAAGCCGAAGCCGAACAACGCACCGACCTACATGTGCCTGTATCCAGGCCTTGCAGAAATCGCCAGAGCCCATGGATACGCGCTCGCGGTGCACGGCTCACTGGCCCGCGATATGGACCTCATCGCAGTGCCATGGGTTGAAAGCCCATCAGAGCCAGAAGATGTGGTCGCGGCCATAGAGGAGCGCTACGGAATTCGACGAATAGGAATTCTGACTCCCGCACCCCACGGCCGGATGGTTCAGACAATTGGTATTCAGTTCGGCGAGTGCTTCATTGATTTGAGCTTCATGCCTGTAGCGTGCCCAGGCTTCGCGGAAGGCGCCGAGGCAGCTGCAAATCTGGTCGAAGCCAGGATGACTGAATACATCAATGAGCACGGCATTTACGACGAAGGAACCGGATACACCGACTTCCCCGGCAACGGATCGGAAATGGTCGAGGAGTGGGATGGCCTTGCTGTCAGCATCCGAGGGCTCAAGCCATGATCAAGATCGTTCAGGTCATCCTCGAATGCGATGGCGAGCTGTGCCAGGCGATGGTGCCAGAACATATGGACCTGCTGATCCTTGATTTCCTCAGAGGTGAAGACGGACGCATCAAGGCGGTGAAGCTGCCCGACAGCGTCGTGAAAACTACCTACAACGCACTTTCTGGCATCACCGACGCCAGCAGCTGCACCAAGCAATAACCCCGCCGCCCGTTCGGCCCCACCCTATCCCTATTGCCTGCTGCGTATGCGGCGAGGAGATCATGTGTCCGCAATAAAAGAACGCCCGATCCTGTTCTCGGCGCCGATGGTGCGCGCCATCCTGGAAGGCCGGAAGACGGTCACGCGGCGTATCGTTAAAGATTGGCAGTCGCCCAAGGAAGATGTGAGCGAGTCTGACGCAGAATTGCGTTGGGCGGCGCTTGCGCAGTGTCATCCGCGCTGGGGCTTCATAGCTCACGGAGCCACAGCGCAGGAATGTGCGGATGACCTGGCGTCGTGCGGGGTATGCCCGTACGGCCAGCGAGGCAAAAGGCTGTGGGTACGGGAGACCTGGGGCGTCATCAGCCATGACTTTGACGAGCACGGCAACATGATCGACTGGACGCCCGATCGTCCCGCCACACCAATACGGGAGATGCCTTTCGGACGTGGCTATTACTCGGGTCATGTAATCTACCGTGCCGACGGCGAAGCCACATGGGCTGGTGACGATGACGGCGGCGGGGATGATCGCTCCGCTTGGAGGCCAAGCATTCACATGCCTCGTATCGCAAGTCGCATCCTGCTGGAGATCACCGACGTGCGCGTCGAGCGCCTGGGCGAAATCAGCGACGAGCAGGCGCTGGCCGAGGGCGTCCGGTTGTACACCGATCACGCTGAGTTCGGTGACTGGTACCACGTTGAGGGCATCGAAACCTACAGCGCCGCTCCGCGCAGATCGTTCGAGTTGCTCTGGTCATCGATCAACGGTGCCGACTCATGGAACAGTAACCCATGGGTCTGGGTCGTCGAGTTCAAGCAGGTGACGCCATGACCAGCCGCGACCAGTTCGAACAGGCCTACGCCGAGGACCACAACTGCGCGCTGGAGTGGTGCCAATCCCAGCGGCTGAGCAATGGGAGCTATCTGGATCGGTACATGGCCAGAGCCTGGCGCTGGTGGCAGCGCGCCAAGGAGGCGGAATGAGCGATACCAAAGAATTTTACTCTACCGAACAAGCTTCTCAGCATGCCGCTGACTGGTGCAAGCGCCATCCGGCATGGCGTCGGATCTGTGATATTCCGGATCACTCCGTGTTCATGAAAACCTACGATGAGATCCCGAAACGCGAGCGCGCCTATTGGGACGATAACGGCGGCGAAGAATGCTGGCGAGAATTCGGCGCAGCAGGAAGCAAAGTGCCTACGGGGTTCATCACTGGCAAGGGCGAGTTTTTCGACCATGTGCTCAAAGTGCCTCTCCATCACAACCTGATGATGGTGTTCCGAGTGGGAAGGAGTTGGAAGCCATGACCTACCTCGTCTACTTCCCGCCCCAGTACGGTAACCCAGAGCGCTGGACTGAATGCACTGTCGATGACTTCGGCGTGTGGCGCTGCAATGGGATGTACATGCCGGCGCCCGCTGCTGATCGCATCAAGTAACCCCTTCCCCATCTATCCACATGCCTGCCCAAGCAGCGGGCAAAAAAAAGCGACACATGACTGAACACGCATCGCTTTTGGAGCGGACGTTCCCCTGATCACTATTCAGGGCATCCGCTCGAATTCAGTGTAATCCAACCCCTTCGAAATGTAACCACTCACCCACATGCCTGCCGGTGTACGGCGGGCGAGGAATCATCGTGTCCGAAATGATCGAAGTAAAGACGAGCGCACTGACAGGTTCAGCGCTCGATTGGGCTGTCGCTCAGGTAGATAAGGTCAAGACGATCATGATGCCCGTACGGCAATCGGATCAGAAGAAACCTTTTGCCTTGTTCGGATCTCTGGCATTGCCGCTTGCTAGTGAAGAAGGCTATGCGCCGTCCAGTTGCTGGCATTGCGGCGGTCCGTTGATCGATAAGCATCTGATCGAGTTCACGGTCGAACACCGCAATCTGATATTCGCGGCTTTGATGGATGAAAACGGGATGCCGGTTATTGCGACGGAGGTTTACGGAGCATTTGGTGAAACCTATCTGATAGCGGCCAGCAGAGCCTTGGTGCTAACCAAAATTGGCGAGGCCGTGAAAGTTCCAGCCGAGCTTGTTCAACCACTCAACCCCGCATAGACCCCGGACGGAGGTAGCCCATGTCCTTGATTTCAGTTGAGCAGGCGGCAGGAATGCTTGGCGTGAGCCGGGCGACGGCCTATCGCATGGCTCAAGACCACATCATCCCCACCGTTCGCATGCTGAAACGAGGCGTGCGCATCCACCGCGAACAATTGCAAAAGATGATCGACGATGCCGCCACTGCTAGTATCCACGGCGCGGGCGGCGTGTCGGAGGAAACGACATGCCCTATAAAAGAGAAGACTCCCCGTATTGGTGGATCTTCGTCAAACAAGCAGATGGAAAACGAGTTAGACGCTCTTCTGGCACTGCCGACTTCGCGGCGGCAAAAGCAATAGAGCAGCAGGCCCGGGCGGATGCCTGGAAGGAAAAGGAATGGGGCGTGAATCCGCCCCGATCGTTCAACGAGGTCATGCTTCCGTATTTGCGCCACGCCAGCCAGCACCAGCGCAGTTACGAAACCACAACCCACAGGGTGAAAGCGTTGCGCGCCTATTTTACAGGCTCGGTGATGAATGACATAGGCGCAAAGGAGATTCGGGCGTACACCGCCAGTCGGATCGATGCAGGGGCTTCGCCGGCGACGGTCAATCGGGAACTCGCGGCGCTGTCGGCGGCGATCAACTGGTGCAACACGGAACTGGAATGGGGCCTGCCCAATGCGGTGAAGGGCCGGACGCTGAAAGAGCCTGAAGGCCGGGTGCGCTGGCTGACACGCGCCGAGGTGGAATCACTCTGCCGAACCGCGCGTAAACAACGCAACGGTGCCCTGCTCGAAGACTTCATTCACCTGGCGGTCAATACCGGGTGCCGGAAGGAAGAGATGTTGGGGCTGGAATGGCGCCGGGTGGATTTGGTGAACAAGCTGATTCATCTGGAAGGGAAACACACGAAAGCAGGGAAGCGGCGAAGCATTCCGTTGAATGAAGGCGCGCTGGATGCGCTGAAGGGACGGATGGCGTATCGGGCTGAAGCTTGCCCGGCGTCACCCTGGGTATTCGCCCGAAGCAGTGGCGAACGAGTGGCTTGTATAAGGA
>CAURWS010000388.1:0-4683 GCA_963528485.1 uncultured Pseudomonas sp.
TCCCCGCAGGCACTGAGCAGTGCGGCGGCGGTCATCAGCAGTACAACGCGTTGCAACACAATCATTGTCATAACCTCGTGTCGGCCATCCGTGGGCCCGTTCTGGATGTACACAATCGTTGGAAGTATCGCCATGTCGCACGATGCCAAACAGCGCGGGGGGCACAAATCATATTTGTTCTCCAGGCACGAATTAACCGACCCCGGCAGCACTACGAGGGTTCCGCACAATGCATGGGGCGTTCGTTCGCCAGCGCGAGTGCCTGGACGTAGAAAGCATGGATTAACGCGCACCCGCCCGTCCCTTGCCAGCTCGGCCTGCCGGCGGTCACGACTTCAGCAGCGCAGCCGCCGGCAAGCTGGACTGCTCAAGATCAGGCGTGAAATGGGTCACTACCAGTCAAGGCTGATATGGCTCTCGAAAAACCGATCCTGCCCCGTCACCGGATCGATGAAACGCAGGCCCTGCGCCAGCAGCTTCAGCGGCTTGGCGTAGTCATCCAGGGCGTCGTTGATGACCTCGGGGTAAAACGGATCATTGCAGATCCCCGCCCCCAGCGCGGCCATGTGCACGCGCAGTTGATGCTTCTTGCCGGTGACCGGATACAGCCCGTAACGCCACAGATCGCCGTTGCGCTCGCACACCTCGATTCGGGTTTCGGTGTTGCTCTGCCCTTCTCCTTCCTGCATGCGAAAGAACGGCTCGCCATCGACAAGGCGGCTTTTATGAACGCGGGGAAAATCCAGGTCAGGCAGCGCACGGGCGATCGCTTCGTAGCGTTTGTCGATCTTGCGTGTAGGAAACAACGCCTGATACGCCGAACGACTTTCTTTACTGGCCGAGAACAGTACCAAGCCCGCCGTGTGGCGATCGATGCGATGCAGTGGCACCAGATTGGGGTTGTCGAGAGTACGGATCAAGCGGCGCAGCAGGGTCTGCTCGACGTATTCCCCTGATGGGGTGACCGGCAGAAAGTGCGGCTTGTCGGCCACCACCAGATGTTCGTCGGCATAGAGAATCTGCTCCTGCACTGGGATCGGGGTTTCGTTGGGCACTTCGCGAAAGTAGTGAATGCGCAGCCCCTCGCGGTAGGCCAGATCCACGGCAATAGGCCGCCCCTCGCCATCGAGCACGCGACCGCGGGCGATGCGGTCCAGCCACTGCTCACGGCTGATGGCGCTGAAACGCTCGCACAGGCAATCGAGGACGGTCAGCCAGGGGCCAGGTGGCAGATACAGCGTGCTGGCCTGGCTGTTGGCGGCAATAAAGGTGGGATCGGACATGAGCACCCAAGACTGAAAAAGGACACGACAAGCCGGGCATTATCGCTCAGCGCCCGCTGGCTGTGGGAACAACCTGACTCACTGTTCACGCGGATGAGTGAGCGAGCGCAAGCGTCTAGGTTGAGCCTTGCAAGTGCGCGCGACACTGTGTCGCATGCTTGAGCAGTACCAGTTGTCTGACATCTACATGACAGCGGTAGATGCAGAAAATGATTTGTTCTAAAATGTTTCTAAATCGGCACGCAGGCGCGAATCCGAACGTTCACGAATCCGTTTTGTGATCGACCCCGAAAACGCCTGCCAGACCTGAACTCATAAAAAGAAAGCCCGTCCTCGACGGGCTTTTTGCGTTTTCAGGGTTTGTAACGCGCAACGCCGCGTGACAGCCGGACATGCAACGTTGGCGCGCAAGACCGGTTCTTGCCCCGCCCATGACAGATTTCGTATTTCAAAACTTGAGGTTACACCATGCTGGTTCAACTGTTTCAATGGATCAAACGCCTTTCCACCGGTAGCACCACCGAAAGCGAAGAAAACTACTCCCAGTCCTTCTCCAATGAAGATCAGGATGTCGGTCGCTGGACCTTCATGTCGGTGTTCATCGTGTTCACCCTGAGCCTGTACGTCGTGGCCGGTCTGGGTTACTTCGCGAAGGTTCACGTCTGGGACGGCATGAGCGAAGCGCAGAAAGAAGCGGTCGCCAAGGCAATGGTCGTCGACACTCAGTATCTCTGAGTTTCAAGACAACGCTTTAGGACTGAGCGTCACCACTGAGCCCCCCCAAGGCTCAGTCGCTCAAGAACATCACCACCTGCCCGGTGTCGAACGGCCAGTCCAGTTCGGCGCCGGTGTCGGTGCGTCGCAACACCGGAATGCGCAAACCGTAGGCGTCATTCAGCGCTTCACTCTCGGTAATATCCACCAGTTCGACCATCAGGCCATGCTCCACCAGGGGCATCAGTTCGGCCTCGGCGACCTCGCATAAATGACACCCCACGGTACTGAACAATTGGCATTCCGGCGGCATGTCTCGGACCTCCGATGACGGGTTTCGCAGTCGTCAGTTTAGGCCCGCCCCGAAATACCGTCGAGCCGGAAACGCCGTCTGGAAAAATCGTTGGAGCGGTCCAGAATCGGCTTCTCGAAACAGCGATAGCCGACCCAGCCGTAACACACCACCGCCGTCATCATGAGGGCGCAGAACAGGACGTTGTCCAACAGACTCGTCGGCCATCCGCCAAACAGCTGCCAGAAACGTCCGATGACGCCCAGCACCAGCAGATGCGACAGGTAAACCGTGTAGGACATGTCCCCGACTGCAACGAGAAAGCTCGGCATCCGAAAGCGACGCCGACGCTCCAGCAAGGCGAAGCCCAAAATCAACGTGCCGAAGACGATCCCCACCGAAAACATGCGCAACATGCCCTGATCATCGAACAGTCGGTAATAGCCGATCAGGCCGATGCCGGGAACCAGGGCAACCACCAGCGCGATGCTGATCATCGGCATGGAAAGCCGCGCGCTGTGACGGCTGTAGAACAGCAGCGCAAGGCTAACGCCGATGATGAACTCGAGCGCGTAGGGATGGAGCATGATGCGCAGCGCGGCGTTGTAGTCCTGCCAGTCCTGCACGTTGTTGAACATCACCAGAATCAGCGCCCAGCCGCCCAGAAACCAGGGCAGCCAGCGCTCGCGAAACAGCATGAGGCCAGTGAACACCAGGTAGAACCACAGCTCGAACAGCAGCGACCAGGCCACCATCACCAGCAACACGTTGTCGTTGGGCAACAACAGGAATGACATCAGCAGATTGGAAGACCCGTGGGTGCTGATGACCATGCCCGGTTGCACCAATACCACCGCCAGGGTCAGGAAGTAGTACAGCCAGTAGGTGGGATAAATCCGCGAGACGCGATTGAAAAGAAAGCGCTTGGACTCAGCAACTTTCTGAAAACGGCCTCGGCTGACGATGACCATCACGAAGCCGCTGATGATGAAGAACAGATCCACACCCAGCTGAAAGAAATCCAGCATCGGCGGCAACAGAATGTCGCCCCCGGAATACTTGTGCTCCACGGCGGTCATGTGGAAAAGGACCACCCCCAACACCGCCACGCCCCTCAAGCCCTGAAGGGAATAAATACGTTCCATCGACGACTCCTACTGCAGACGCGCCTGGTCAGGCGCGACAAATCAGGAAGGTCGAGAGGCGTGCCGCACGTCAGCGGCCATGCCTGCCCAATTGCGGGTAAGCATAGCCAAGCGTGGGCATCGTGCTTCAGTCGTGACTGACCGCGCCGATCTTGTGGATCGACAAGTCCGCGCCGTAATACTCCTGTTCCTGATTCAGGCGCAGCCCCAGGCACAGCTTGACCACGCCATACACGAGGAAGCCGCCCGCCAAAGCGATCAGCACGCCCAGAGCGCTGCCGATCAACTGGCTGATCAGGCTGACGCCGCCCATGCCACCGAAGCTGGTCTGGCCGAAAATGCCGCAGGCAATCCCGCCCCAGACGCCACACAGCCCGTGCAGCGGCCAGACGCCGAGCACGTCGTCGATTTTCCAGCGCACTTGCGCTGCGGTGAAACACCAGACGAACAAGGCGCCAGCAATGACGCCGGTCACCAGAGCGCCCACCGGGTGCATCAAATCGGAACCCGCGCACACCGCCACCAGCCCGGCCAGCGGGCCGTTGTGCAAAAAGCCCGGGTCGTTGCGGCCGACGATCAAAGCGGCGACCGTGCCACCGACCATCGCCATCAACGAGTTCACCGCCACCAGCCCGCTGACGCCATCCAGGGTTTGCGCGCTCATGACGTTGAAGCCGAACCAGCCGACAATCAGAATCCACGAGCCCAGCGCCAGAAACGGAATGCTCGACGGCGGATAGGCCACCAGCTTGCCGTCGCGGTATCGGCCGTTGCGCGCACCCAGCAAGGTCACCGCGGCCAGCGCCAGCCAGCCGCCCATGGCATGCACTACCACGGAGCCAGCGAAGTCGTGAAAGCTTGCGCCGAACGTCTTCAGCAACCAGGCCTGCAGGCCGAAATTGCCGTTCCAGATCATGCCTTCAAAAAACGGGTAGACGAACGCAACGATCAACACCGTCGCGCACAGTTGAGGGGCAAATTTCGCCCGCTCGGCAATGCCTCCGGAAATGATCGCGGGAATCGCTGCCGCGAAGGTCAATAGAAAGAAGAACTTCACCAGCCCATAACCGTGGTGGGCAGCCAGTGCGCTGGCGGGCTGCTGGAAGCTGACGCCGTAGGAGATCCAGTAGCCGATGAAGAAATAGGCGATGGTCGACACGGCGAAATCACTGAGGATCTTCGACAAGGCGTTGACCTGGTTTTTCTGTCGAACCGTGCCGACTTCCAGAAACGCAAAACCGGCGTGCAT
>CAURWS010000389.1:0-4675 GCA_963528485.1 uncultured Pseudomonas sp.
GACAGGATCATGTCCAGCTTGCCGGTCGCGACGCCCTGCCACATGATCCCGGCGGCGACCGCCTGCAGTTTCACGGGGTAGCCCAGTTTCTCCTGAATCACTACGGCGGCCACGTTGGTGGTCGCAACACTGTCGGACCAGCCGTCCACATAACCGACGCTCAGCTCGGGTTTGTCGGCGGCAAGGGCCAGCGTAGAACTGATGGCAAGGGCCAGAACGGCACCCGCACCCAGGATATTTCGCATCTTCATCGTTACTTCCCCGGTAGTCCTGAACCCAACGGGTCGTTGGGTCTCGTTAACGTTTTTATAAGACGGGACGCCGCGCCCGCATTTGGCGCATCCCCGCCTTTCACGCTTCAACCACTTGCCTGCGCAGCTGCACCGCTGCGTTGACGAGAAGATCATCAACCCCCACCGACCTTGTGCCTTTCCTGTCAACGACACTCAGGCACCGGGAAACGACATCAGTAAGCCATCAACGACAGACAGGTCGTAAAACAGGTCGCAGTCCGTCCGAAAATTGCATGGCTGAAATGTAGCCGCGAGTTTCAAGCCTCAAGCGGCAAGAAAAAGCAGAACGGCGACACCCCGAATTGCAGCGCGAAGCCTGCCGCTTTGAGCGGTTCCTGCGCTATGCTGCGGCCCTCTGTCCCCTCTCGGCCCCATCATGCCCGCCACCTCCCGCTCGCCTGTTTTGACGTATCTGCTCTCCTGCCTGATCGCTCTGCTCGCCTTGTGCGCTTACTGGTACAGCCTCGGCAAACCGGTGATTCTCCCCGATGCCGCCACACCCACGCACAAGCTGCATTGCGCCTCCTATACGCCGTTCGACAAAGACCAGTCGCCGTTCGATCAGCCGTTCACCCTGCGCCCGGCGCGCATCAACGCCGACCTCGCCCTGCTGGCCACGCGCTTCGATTGCATTCGCACCTATTCGATGACCGGCCTTGAAGCGATTCCGGAACTTGCGCGCAAGCACGGCCTGAAGGTGATGCTGGGGGCGTGGGTCAACGCCAGTGCCGAGGACACGGCCAAGGAGGTCAAGGCGCTGATTGCGGCCGCCAATGCGTACCCGGATGTTGTCACCGCTGTGATCGTCGGTAACGAGACGTTGTTACGTAAAGAGGTCACCGGGCCTCAACTGGCAAAGCTGATCCGCCAAGTGAAGGCTGCGGTGAAACAGCCGGTGACCTATGCCGACGTCTGGGAATACTGGCTGCAATACCCGGAAGTCGCGCCGGCGGTGGATTTTCTGACCATCCATTTATTGCCGTACTGGGAAGACAACCCCAAGAGCATCGATGAAGCGCTGGCTCACGTGGCGCAGATCCACGACACCTTCGCCAGACAGTTCGCGCCCAAGGACATTCTCATCGGCGAAACCGGCTGGCCCAGCGAAGGGCGCCAGCGGGAAACCGCGCTGCCGAGCCGGGTGAATGAGGCTAAATTCATCCGCAGCTTCGTCGCCATGGCCGAGCAGAACGGCTGGCACTACAACCTGATCGAAGCCTTCGACCAGCCGTGGAAACGCGAGGCCGAGGGTGCCGTGGGCGGCTATTGGGGGCTGTTCGATGCCGATCGTCAGGACAAAGGCGTATTGGCGGGGCCGGTGTCCAACCTGCCCTACTGGCCGTTTTCGCTGGTAGTGAGTGGGGTGATCAGCTTGCTGGCTCTGGTCGTGGGGGGCCGCGCCACAGAACAGCGCAGTGCGTTACTCCTGCCACTGCTCGCCGTATTTGGCGGGTGCTGCATCGGCACCTGGGGCGGGCTTGCGCGGGTGACCAGTCGCTTTGCGGGCGAGTATCTGTGGGCTGTCGTGTTGGTTGTGCTCAACCTGCTGGTGCTGACCCACGCGGCGCTGACGCTTTCGGCGAAGAATGGATGGCGCGGGCGGACATTCGCCTGGTTCGACGCACGGGCGGGCTGGTGGCTGGGAGCCAGCGGGTTCGCGGCGGCAGTGATGATGCTGGCGATGGTGTTCGACCCGCGCTATCGCAGCTTCGCCACGGCGACCCTGTGGCTGCCCGCCCTCTTCTATCTATTACGGCCGGTCAGCGTGCCGAAACGTGAAGGGATGTTGCTGGCGTTCATCGTCGGCGCCGGGATCGTCCCGCAGTTATGTCGTGAGGGCCTGAGCAACCCACAGGCTCTGGCATGGGCCTTGGTCAGCGTGCTGATGACCCTGGCACTGGTGCGCAGTGTGCGAAACACATTGTGTTACCGATGACGGCATTCCAAAACAGAATACGGGTAACACGGAAACAGAATGGGCTGTGCCGAACGCCTCGAAAAAACCTAATATTTTTCAACTTGTTGATTTAAAAGGATTTTATAAAGTTGGCACGGCACCTGCTACATCTCCTGCATAACAAGAACAAAATGTGAAAACCCAATAAAAATAAGATGAATCGGCTCTGACATAACAAGAACAACGGTACAGAGACGCAGCC
The DNA here is from genome assembly GCA_963528485.1 of uncultured Pseudomonas sp. Taxonomy (GTDB): domain Bacteria; phylum Pseudomonadota; class Gammaproteobacteria; order Pseudomonadales; family Pseudomonadaceae; genus Aquipseudomonas. Next base: position 2,453 of record CAURWS010000389.1, read on the forward strand.
AACTGATTTTTTTGGAGTAGATGTGCTTTACAGAGGCCCTGGCCTCACAACCCGACAGAGAACAATAAAACTACCTTCAGGTAGCGTCCGAAATGGGTTGGATCCTCGCCTCAGGCCAAGGATCGAAGCAGATAAGCGCTCAAAAAAATACGTTTGCTCTTGTATCCCGGATGGGGATCACTGAAGAACGCTGTGAAGGGACTGGTTGCCAAAAACAACAATAGACCGCCCTAAAACAATAAGAAAAGAGCACGTGCAACGATTTAAAGGGGAGCCTCGGCTCCCCTTTATGCTGTCTGGAATTCGAAAAAGAGCGTCAGTGCCGTTTGCGCACCAACCGCAACCCCGCAATCACCACCGCAAACACCGCCAGACTTGCCGTGTACAGCACCAGCGACAGCACGCCCAGCATCAGCCCGACACCTGCCAATACCCGTCCTGCCTTGTTCGGCACAAAAAACGCGATCAGCGACGTCACCAGCGCGCCCCAGCCGAACACGCCAAAGTGAATCAGCAAGCCCAGGTTCGAACGCACCACGCATTGCCATTTCAAGGCATCGTCCGCGCAAAGTCCCACCCACTGCACATCCTCCATCAACCCATAACGCAGCCCGTAAACGAGGGCTAGCCAAAGAGCCAACGCAAATAGCGACACAATCAGCGGCAGACGACGGGACACAGAACGCTCCAGGGCAGTAAAACGATGCCCAGCATAGCCGCACTCGCACCGTCACAAGAACAGGCACAAAAACCTTCACACATTTAAAGCACAACTTGACACGCCAACCGGGCCAGAACGTGTATTGTCGCCTAGGATTTGCAGGGGGAACGGCCGGGTGTAAATGCAGATTGCCATTACGGCACTTTTTTCATTGCGCTCCGGTCATAGCCTGCGTATCTCAACAGCACTTCTTTCCCAAGGGATTTAGTCATGCTTCGTTTTCTACGCCTCGCCGCCCTGTCTGGCGGCCTGTTCTTGAGTGCGTCCGTGATGGCGGTCGATGTCGATCCGTCCAGCTATGGCTACCCTCTGACCAACCCGTTCGAAGCGACCATCGCCACGACACCTCCAGATTTGCGTGCAAAAGTTCCGGACGACGCCGACATCGATCAGGACGACTACAGCCTGACCCTGCGCCCGGATCGCGAATTCACCCTGCCGGACAACTTCTGGGCGGTGAAAAAACTGCGTTACCGCCTGGCCAAGCAGGATCACCCGGCGCCGCTGATTTTCCTCATCGCAGGCACCGGCGCGCCGTACAACAGCACCCTTAACGAGTACCTCAAGCGTTTGTACTACGGAGCGGGGTACAACGTCGTACAGCTGTCGTCGCCTACCAGCTACGACTTCATGAGCGCAGCCTCACGCTTTGCCACGCCCGGCGTGACCAGTGAAGACGCCGAAGACCTCTATCGCGTGATGCAGGCCGTACGCGCCCAGCAGAACAAACTGCAGGTCACCGAGTACTACCTCACCGGTTACAGCCTCGGCGCGCTGGACGCGGCGTTCGTCAGCAAGCTGGACGAAACCCGTCGCAGCTTCAACTTCAAGAAAGTGCTGCTGATCAACCCGCCGGTGAACCTCTACACCTCGATCACCAACCTGGACAAAATGGTTCAGACCGAGGTCAAGGGCATCACCAACAGCACTACTTTCTATGAGCTGGTGCTGCAAAAGCTGACCCGTTACTTCCGCGAAAAAGGCTACATCGACCTCAACGACGCGCTGCTCTATGACTTCCAGCAGTCCAAGCAACACTTGTCCAACGAACAGATGGCCATGTTGATCGGCACCTCGTTCCGCTTCTCGGCGGCCGACATCGCCTTCACCTCGGACCTGATCAACCGCCGCGGCCTGATCACTCCGCCCAAGACGCCGATCAGCGAAGGCACCAGCCTGACGCCGTTCCTCAAGCGTGCGCTGCAATGCGACTTCGACTGCTACGTGACCGAGCAGGTGATCCCGATGTGGCGCGCCCGAACCGACGGCGGCAGCCTGCTGCAACTGGTCGATCAGGTGAGCCTGTACGCCCTCAAGGACTACCTGAGCACCAGCAAGAAGATCGCCGTGATGCACAACGCCGACGACGTGATCCTGGGCCCTGGCGACCTTGGCTTCCTGCGCAAGACCTTTGGCGATCGCCTGACCGTTTATCCTTACGGCGGTCATTGCGGCAACATGAACTACCGCGTCAACAGCGACGCCATGCTGGAGTTTTTCCG
>CAURWS010000390.1:0-4667 GCA_963528485.1 uncultured Pseudomonas sp.
TCTCACTCACTGGATAGTCTTATTGATTAGGCATGTGCCTTGTATAGTTGCGGCTTGCTCTGAGGAGATCTTCATGCGTACTCATTCCCGTTTGATTGGCGGCGCCCTGATTGTCACTTTTCTGGCTCAACTGACGGCCTGCGGCAGTATTTTTTACCCCGACCGTCGTGGTCAGATTCAAGGCAGCGGGCGGATGGACCCGGCGATTGTGGTACTCGACGCCATTGGCCTGCTGTTCTACATCATCCCTGGCGTGATCGCCTTCGGCGTCGACTTCGCCACCGGTGCGATCTACCTGCCCGAAGGCAAGCAGGCGCAGATCGATCCGCAGAAACTGCAACCGGCCGTGCGCACTGATGGCTCGGTGGACAACAGCAAACTGCAAGCCATCATTCAGACAGAGCTAGGCCGTAGCCTGCCGCTGGATGACCCGCGCCTGATTCAGCACAAAGGCAGCGTGGAGCAACTGGCGTCGCTGGGGCTGGTTCCGTCGGCCTGATGTTTTCGATGTTCTGTCTGAAGGAAGCGCCATGAGCACCCGCCCTGAACACGCCCGGTTATTGCGTTTGGCGACGCGGGCATCGCTGGCGGTCGCCAGTATTCTGATCGTCGCCAAGGCAGTGGCCTGGTGGCTGAGCGGTTCGGTCAGTCTGCTGGCGGGCCTGACCGACTCGCTGCTCGATGGCGCGGCGTCGTTCCTCAATCTGCTGGCAGTGCATTACGCGCTGCGTCCGGCCGATGAGGATCATCGCTATGGTCACGGCAAGGCCGAAGCGTTGTCGGGGATGGCGCAGTCGCTGTTCATTGCGGTGAGTGCGTTTCTGATCGGTTTTCAGGCCATCGAACGCATCCAGCATCCGCAAGCGCTGAGTGCACCGGGCCTGGGCATGCTGGTGATGGTGCTGTCGATCGCCTTGACGGTCGCGCTCCTGACACTGCAAAACAAGGTGGTGAAAGAAACCGGTTCGGCGGCGATTCGCGCCGACTCGCTGCATTACCGCTCGGACCTGCTGCTGAACATCAGCATCATGGTGGCGCTGGGGCTGGCGTACTATGGCTATGACCAACTGGACGCGTATTTCGGCCTGGCCATCGCGTTCTACATTCTGTGGAGCGCGATTTCCATTGCCCGGGAAACCATATCAGTGCTGATGGATACCGAGCTGGAACCAGAGGTCAGCTCGCGCATGCTGGAGCTGGCGCAAGGCGTACCCGGCGTGCTCGGCGCCCATGACCTGCGCACGCGCATTTCCGGCAATCACTGGTTCGTGCAGTTGCATCTGGAATTGCCCGGCGCGTTGACCTTGTTGGTCGCGCACGATCTGTGCGAGCAGGTCGAGCGGGCGATCATGGCTGAATTCCCCAAGGCCGAGGTGCTGGTGCACGCCGATCCTCAGGAAGTGGTGAAGCGGGCGGGTAGCCCGGTGTCGAACTGATCGAAACGCTGTAGCCGTACGGCTTGCCGGCGGTGGTGGCTTTCAAATTGCCACCGCCGGCAAGCCGTGCTGCTACAAGGCGTCAATCACCTGCAGCCGGTCACTGCTGCACGCTGTACCCACGACTCGCATAACACCCCGCCATGGCCTGACGGAAGATCCCGACCACTTCCGGCGCGGGCTGATAGGTCGCGGCCGCCGGGTCGAAATTGCTCTGCTCAACGGCGTAGCGGTAGCAGTCATAGCGGTCCTGATCGATCTGCTGCTGGGTCTGGCCGTTGGCCGGATAAGCGATCACGTCGTAGGGGTTGGACGCCTGTGTCGGTTGCTCAGGGCTGTACACCGGCTCAACGCCCTGAGGCGGTTCGGCCACGACGTATTCCTGGGTGCTTTGCTCGTAGGTGTAATACGTGCCGGCGGCGAGGAAGAACAGCGCGCTGCCCAGCCAGACCTGCTGCGCGTAGTCAGGCAGGTAACGCACGCGAACCCCACGTGGCGGCGCGACAACGACATAACGCGGGCCTTGCGGGCGATACCAGTAGCCGCCTGAGTAGAAGTAGTCGCTGCCGTGGTACGGCACTCGGGAATACCCGCCCGGCATGCGATCGACCTGATAACCCGGACGATAACGCGGACCACCGCCCCAACCGTCGCCATGGCCATCGGGGCGACCGTTGTTGCCGGAGCGATTGTCACCGCCACGCCACGGATTATTTGGCTGGTCGCGGTAAAAACCCTGACGGGGTTGCTGGGTTTGCACGGCGGTGTCCGGACGGCTTTGAATCGGCAGGTTGCCCTGGCGATCCTGCAACTGGCGCTGCTGCAACTGTTGTTGCTGCTGAAGCTGTTCCTGACGCTGCTGTTGCTGCATCTGCTGCTGCGCCTGATTCTGGCGTTCGCGGTCCTGCTGCTGGCGCTGCTGATCGAAGCGCTGCTGTTGATTCTGCTGGATCTGACGCTGCTGGTTCAGCTGCTCCTGTTGGCGCTGTTGCTGATATTGCTGTTGTTGCTGCTGGCGTTGTTGTTGTTGCTGTTGCTCGCGTTGGCGGTCCTCATTGAAGCTGCGTTGCTCGCGCTGGCGATCTTCGTTGAAGGTGCGCTGCTGATTCTGTTGCTGCTGGTGCTGCTCGAAGCCACGCTGCTGTTGTTGGCGTTGCTCGTTACGCTGCTGTTGTTGCTGTTGATTGTTATCGTCGGCCAACACCTGAGCACTGATGCTCAAGGCCAAAAGACTGACACCTGCCAAACGCCAGATGCGCGTGTTCATGCTTTCCTCACTGCGGCGCGGATACCTGATGATAGGACTGCATAATGGGTGCGCCGTTCTGCGCACTCTATCAGCGAGGGGCCTGGCCTTGAAACCGCTGCACGGGCGTCGCAGAAGAGATAAATCGCGGGCATAAAAAAAGAGGGCTCGTCAGCCCTCTCTTGGAGACTTCGTCCTGGCTCGGCGCTTTTGACGCCGGCTCACCTCGCATCGTCTTCTGGACAGTGCGTAGCCCGGTGGCCTGGTCAACCCTGTCGGATTGGAGGCCGCGGCTGGCCTGATTCGGCGGGCCGCGCTGGACGCTGTGTCCGGGCAGTGATTCTGGTTAAAAGAATAGGCCTGGGCGGGCGACACAGGATTGCGAATGTTGCTGATGAAAACACTGCTTGCGCAATTTTTCACTTCAGATGAATAATTCAGCGCAATTGATCGAATAAAGGAGCCCGTCGTGAGCAAGCTCGATAGATATGACCTGAGTATTTTGGCCGAACTGCAGCGCGATGCGCGGATTTCCAATCAGGAGCTGGCCGAGCGCATCGGATTGTCGCCCTCCCCTTGCTCGCGGCGGGTCAAACAGCTCGAAGACGACGGCTATATCGTTCGTCAGGTCGCGCTGCTCGATCGCAAGAAGCTGGGCCTGAGCCTGACCGCCTATGTGCTGATCGGCATGGACCGCCATACACCCGACCGTTTCGAAAACTTCGAGCAGCAGATCCGCAGCCTGCCGCAGGTGCTTGAGTGCAGCCTGGTCACCGGTGTCGACGCCGACTATCAGCTGAAGGTCGTGGTGCCGGATATGGACCACTACCAGAAATTCCTGCTGGGCCACCTGACCCGCATCGACGGCGTCACCAGCGTGCGTTCGAGCTTCGTGCTCAATCAGGTACTCGCCAGCACCGAACTGCCGCTGGTTCACCTGCGCAGTTGATCGGCTGCCAGCGTTCTATACTCGCAAGCCCGCCTGACTGGAGATGACCATGGAACCCGAACTGTTCGAAGAATGGATGATGACCATTCTGGTGACCGTGCTGATCGGTTTCATGGGGTTCATCGTCTGGGATCTGGCGAAGAAGTCCAAGGCCGGGCGCTTCGGCACGATCATTCTATTTGGGGTGCTGGGGTTGGGCGTGCTGGCGTTTGTGATCAAGAGCGTGGTGATTGCTTATATCGAGCAGCATAAATAGCCTGGCTGGACACAGCTCACTCCTGCAATGGACGGCGTGGTGTTGATCGCAGCAGCGAGACGGCCAAATCGCCATTACAACTTCGCCGGCACTTCCCGCCACTGCCCCTGATCCAGCCCCTCGATACTCCAGTCGCCAATCCGCACCCGCACCAGTCGCAACGTCGGCAAACCCACGGCTGCCGTCATCCTGCGCACCTGACGATTGCGCCCTTCCTTGATGACCAGCTCCAACCAACTGGTCGGCACGCTTTTGCGAAAACGTACAGGCGGATTGCGCGGCCACAGCTCAGGTTCATCGAGCTGCCGGGCCTGGGCGGGTAAGGTCGGGCCGTCGTTCAACTCGACGCCATCGCGCAGCTTTTGCAGTTGCTCTCCGCTCGGTTCGCCTTCGACCTGCACCCAATACGTCTTGGCCAGCTTGTGTTTCGGATCGGCAATGCGCGCCTGCAACTGGCCGTCGTTGGTCAGCAGAAGCAGGCCTTCGCTGTCGCGGTCAAGGCGTCCGGCCGGATAAATGCCGGGGATTTCGATGAAGTCCTTGAGCGTCGCGCGCCCTTCTCCGTCGCTGAACTGGGTCAGCACGTCGAACGGCTTGTTGAACAGGATCAACCGGGGCTCGGCAGGCGGCGCCTTGGCCACGCGGCGAGGCGCGCTGGATGCATTCGGCGCAGGGCGGCGGGAAACGGGACGTTGATGACGGGGCATGACCACTCAAAGCATGAAAACAGAAAGGGCCACTTTAGTGGCCCTTTCGCTAAACGCCTAGCCTCAACGGAAC
>CAURWS010000391.1:0-4643 GCA_963528485.1 uncultured Pseudomonas sp.
GTCCGAGGAATACGGGCTGCGTGTGGCCAACGTTTTCCACGCAGGCGACGGCAACATGCACCCGCTGATCCTCTTCGATGCCAATCAGCCGGGCGAGCTGGACCGCGCCGAAGCCCTGGGCGGCAAGATTCTGGAGCTGTGCGTGAAGGTCGGCGGCAGCATCACCGGCGAGCACGGCGTGGGCCGCGAGAAGATCAATCAGATGTGCGCGCAGTTCAACAGCGATGAACTGACCCTGTTTCATTCGGTAAAAGCGGCGTTCGACCCCAGCGGCACGCTCAATCCCGGCAAGAACATTCCGACCCTGCATCGCTGCGCCGAATTCGGCGCGATGCATGTGCACATGGGCAAGCTGCCCTTCCCTGAACTGGAGCGTTTCTGATGGGTGCCGAACGTCAATTGAACACCAGCACTCAGGATCGCGATGCCAGCGACGTGCTGCTGGAGCAGGTCAATCAGGCCATCCAGGCAGACCTGCCGCTGCGCATTCAGGGCGCCAACAGCAAGGCGTTTCTGGGTCGCGAAGTGGCCGGGGAAGTGCTCGACACCCGCGTGCATCGTGGCATCGTCACTTATGACCCGACCGAGCTTGTGATTACGGCCCGCGCTGGCACGCCGCTCTCAGAGCTGAATGCGGCGCTGGAAGCCGCAGGCCAGATGCTGCCGTGCGAGCCACCGACCTACAGCGACGGCGGCTTAGGCGATGCCACGGTCGGCGGGATGATTGCAGCGGGCTTGTCTGGCCCACGTCGTCCCTGGTCCGGGTCTGTACGCGATTTCGTGCTCGGCACTCGCGTGATCACAGGCCTGGGCAAGCATCTGAAGTTTGGCGGCGAGGTGATGAAAAACGTCGCGGGCTACGACCTGTCGCGCCTGATGGCGGGCAGCTTCGGATGCCTGGGGTTGATCACCGAAGTCTCGCTCAAAGTCCTGCCCAAACCCCGGTTGTGCACGAGCATCGCCCTGGAAATGGACAGCCTCCGCGCCCTCGCCCGCCTCGCCGAATGGGGCCAGCAGCCGCTGCCCATCAGCGCTGCAAGCCACGACGGGCGCGTATTGCGTCTGCGGCTTGAAGGCGGCGAAGGCTCGGTGGCAGCCGCCCATGATCGTCTCGGTGGCGAGTCCATCGACCCGGTTTACTGGAGCGCGCTGAACGAACATCGGCTGGATTTTTTCACCGACGGCCGCCCGCTGTGGCGCCTGTCGTTGCCCACCCACACCGGCGTGCTGGACCTGCCCGGTGATCAGCTCATCGACTGGGGCGGCGCACAGCGCTGGCTGAAATCCGATGCGCCGGGCAGCGACATCCGCGCACAGGTCAGCGCCGTGGGCGGCCATGCCACCTGTTACAGCCATGGCCTGGACGACAGCCCGTTTCAGCCACTGGCTGCGCCGCTTTTGCGCTATCACCGCCAGCTCAAGGCGCAACTCGATCCGCACGGAGTGTTCAATCCGGGCCGAATGTACGCAGAGATATAACCATGCAGACCACCCTGAGCGAACACGCGAAAAGCCTGCCCCGTGGCGAAGAAGCCGAAAGCATTCTGCGCAGCTGCGTGCACTGCGGTTTCTGCAACGCCACCTGCCCGACCTATCAGTTGCTGGGCGACGAGCTGGACGGCCCGCGCGGCCGGATCTACCTGATCAAGCAAGTGCTGGAGGGCCGCGAAGTCACCGAGAAAACCCAGCTGCACCTGGACCGCTGCCTGTCCTGCCGCAACTGCGAAACCACCTGCCCGTCCGGGGTGAATTACCACAACTTGCTGGACATCGGCCGAGCCGTGGTCGATGCCGCCGTGCCGCGTCCGATGAGCCAGCGCATGCTGCGTGAAAGCCTGCGCGCTGTGGTGCCGAACGCCGGGCTGTTCAAGACCCTCACCCAGATGGGCAATGCGTTTCGCCCGCTGTTGCCCGGCACACTGAAAGACAAACTTCCCGGCAACATTCGCCCGGCCAAGGCGCGCCCGACGCAGCAACACGCGCGTCAGGTACTGATTCTCGAAGGCTGCGTGCAACCGGGCCTGTCGCCCAACACCAATGCGGCGACGGCGCGGGTGCTGGATCGGCTAGGCATCAGCGTCAAATCCATTGCCCAGGCCGGCTGCTGCGGCGCGGTGGATTACCACTTGAATGCCCAGGAACAAGGCCTGGAACGCGCCCGCCGCAACATCGACGCCTGGTGGCCGAGCGTGCAGGCGGGCGCCGAAGCCATCGTGCAGACCGCCAGCGGCTGCGGGGCCTTCGTCAAGGATTACGGGCATATGCTGCGCGACGATCCGGCCTACGCCGAGAAGGCTGCGAAAATCAGCGCGCTGACCAAGGATCTGGTGGAAGTGATGCGCGCCGAACCCTTGGAAAAACTCGGTGCCTGCACCAGCGTCAAGCTGGCCTTTCATTGCCCCTGCACCTTGCAGCACGCCCAGAAGCTCGGCGGCGCGGTGGAGTCGGTGTTGACTCGCCTGGGCTTCAATCTGACCGCAGTGCCCGACAGTCACCTATGCTGTGGCTCGGCAGGCACGTACTCGATCACCCAGCCCGAGCTTTCGAAGCAGCTGCGTGACAACAAGATGAACGCGCTGGAAAGCGGCGCGCCGGAGGTCATCGCCACTGCCAACATTGGCTGTCAGACCCACCTGGCCAGTGCGGGCCGTACGCCCGTCAAACACTGGATCGAACTTATCGAGGACGCCCTGCATCCCAGTTGATCACGGAGCGTCTTGATCACTCATAACAATCCTCAGGAGAGCTGCATGAAAACCAAGTCCGTACTGACCCAGACCGAAGTCACCCAGATCCTCGCGGCCGCCCGTGCCGAAGCGCAGAACAACGGCTGGGCCGTGTCTATCGCCGTCACCGACGACGGCGGTCACCTGCTGGGCTTCGAGCGTCTGGACGGCTGCGCACCGATCGGCGGCTACATCGCCATCGAAAAAGCCCGCACCTCGGCGCTGGGTCGTCGCGAATCCAAGGGCTATGAAGAGATGGTCAATGGCGGGCGTACGGCGTTCGTGACCGCGCCCCTGCTGACCTCGCTGGAAGGCGGCGTGCCGGTGATCGTCAATGGCGAGACGATTGGTGCAGTGGGTGTGTCCGGGGTGAAAGCCGATCAGGATGCTCAAGTGGCCAAGGCCGGTGTGGCGGCAGTGAATGCCGGTTAAGTAGCTGCCACGCTGCTCATGGTGTGGGAGCCGGCTTGCTGGCGATATGGTTTCCCTGCGTCTAACAGGGTGACTGACACAACGCCTTCGCCAGCAAGCCGGCTCCCACGCCCTTCGGGCAGAAACAGAACCGCGTAGCTTCATTCAGACATTTTAACGAGGAGCCCGAGATGACCGAATTCGTCAACTGCCACAACCTCAAGGTGGCAGCCAATCTGAAACGCTTTGTCGACGAGGACGTGCTTCCCGGCACGGGGCTGAACCCGGAGGTCTTCTGGGCCGATTTCGACTCGCTGGTCCATGACCTGGCACCGATCAACCGCGAGCTGCTGGCCGAGCGCGATCGCCTGCAGAGCCAACTCGACAAATGGCACAAATCCAACCCGGGTCCGGTCACCGACATGCCGGCCTACATCGCCTTTCTCGATTCCATCGGCTACCTGCAGCAGGTGCCGGACCAGGTTCAGGCGACCACCAGCAAGGTCGACAGCGAGATCAGCGAACAGGCCGGTCCGCAGCTTGTGGTGCCTGCCGCCAACGCGCGCTACGCCCTGAACGCGGCCAACGCCCGCTGGGGTTCGCTGTACGACGCGCTGTACGGCACCGACGCGATTTCCAGTGCCAATGGTGCAGAAATCAAGGCCGGTTACAACCCGCTGCGCGGCGCCAAGGTCATCGCCTTCGCCCGCGCTTTGCTCGATGAAGCCGCGCCCCTGGCTACCGGCTCCCATGTCGATGCCACCGCCTATGCCGTGGACAGCGGCGCGCTGATCGTCAGCCTCGCCAACGGCAGCCAGTCACCTCTGGCGCAGCCTGAAAAATACGTCGGTTACCAGGGCGACGCAGCGCAACCCAAGGCCATCCTGCTGAAGAACCATGGCCTGCACATCGAGATCCAGATCGACCCCACCAGCCCTATCGGCAGCAGCGATCCCGCGGGCATCAAGGACCTGCTGCTGGAAGCCGCGTTGTCGACCATCATCGACTGCGAAGACTCCGTAGCCGCGGTCGATGCCGACGACAAGCTGGTGATCTACCGCAACTGGCTGGGCCTGATGAAGGGCGACCTCACCGAAGAACTGGTCAAAGGTGGCAAGACCCTCACCCGTCGCCTGAACGCCGACCGCGACTACACCGCCCCCGACGGCAGCGCCATCACCCTGCACGGGCGCTCGTTGCTGTTCATCCGCAACGTCGGTCACCTGATGACCAACCCGGCGATTCTCTACGATGGCAACAAGGAAATCCCCGAGGGCATTCTCGATGGCGTGATCACCAGCCTGATCGCCCTGCACGACCTGCACAACCGTAGCAACTCCCGCGCAGGCAGCGTGTACATCGTCAAACCGAAGATGCACGGCCCGGCCGAAGTGGCCTTCGCCGATCAACTGTTCAGCCGCATCGAAGACGCCCTGAAGGTGCCGCGCAACACCCTGAAAATGGGCATCATGGACGAGGAGCGGCGTACCAGCGTCAACCTCAAGG
>CAURWS010000392.1:0-4632 GCA_963528485.1 uncultured Pseudomonas sp.
CCCATGCACCGACTCTTACGACTGGCGCTGCACCTGCATCTGCACCACAGGCTTTGCAACAGGCACCGCAATCGGCGCCGAAGGCGATACCACGACCTTGGCATGCATCTGCTCGCAACCGCCGCCACGGCGCATGCCGCGCACCGGGCACGCATCCAGGTAATCCAGCCCGACCGCCAGCTTCAAATGACGCTCTGGAATCGCCAGCTGGTTGGTCACGTCAAAGCTGTACCAGGCGTCATCGAGCCAGGCTTCGGCCCAGGCATGGCTGGCCAGGTGCTCGCTGCTGTCGCTGTAGAGGTAACCCGACACATAACGTGCAGGCACGCCCAGGCTGCGGGCGCAGGCCAGAAACGCATGGGTGTGGTCCTGGCAAACGCCCGCGCCGTTAGCGAAGGCCTGTGCCGCAGGCGTGTCGACCGCCGTGGCGCCCGGGGTGTAGACGATGTGCTGATTCAAGGCCTGCATCAGATCGATCAGCGCGGTGCGATCGGTGCGCTTTTTCGTTTCTTTGGCCGCGAATGCGCGAATCGCTTCGTCGGCCTCGGTCAGGCGCGTGAAGCGCAGGAACGGCAGCGAAGACTGGCTTTCATGCTCGGCCTCACGTTTCTCGTCGATTTCCACCTGCCCGCGCGCGCCGATAACGATGGCCTCATGGGGCTCGTCCAGGGTCAGCACGTGGAGGATATTGCCGAACGGATCAACCTGCGCGCGCACCGGCCGCGGCAGTGCCAGCTGCCAGCTGAGCACCTGCTGGCGCTCGCTGTCGTGTGGGGTCAGACGCAAATACTGGATGCTGGCGCGGACCTGATCGTCGTAGTGATAAGTGGTCTCGTGGCTAATTGAGAGTCTCATGCAGCCTCCAGATAAGAAGTGTGAATAACGTTACCCAGTTGGGCCAGCAGCGGAATGAATTCGTTCAACCACTCGTGCAGGCCTTCGCCGAGGATTTCGTCGATGCCGGTGTAACGCAGACGGGCATCAAGCTCGGCCGCCAGACGCTGCGCAGGACGCCCGTTGGCTCCCGGCAGGCTGGCCAGAATCATGTCCAGCTCTTCAAGGCACGCACGCAGCGAGCGCGGAATGTCGGCGCGCAACAGCAGCAGTTCGGCGACCTGACGCGCACCCGGCGCATCACGGTAAACCTCGGTGTAGGCCTCGAACGACGACAGCGCGCGCAGCAAGGCGCTCCACTGGTAGTAACCGGCGGCCGAGCTGTCGGCGGCCGCGTTCGCCGACGGCCCGCGCAGTTCGAGCATTTCGTAGCGCGCATCGAGCATGCGCAGGGTGTTGTCGGCACGCTCGATGAAGGTGCCCAGACGAATGAAACGAAACGCGTCGTTACGCATGATGGTGCCGTAGGTCGCACCGCGAAACAGGTGCGAACGCTCCTTGACCCACTCACAAAACCGACTCATGCCGTAGCGGCTCAAGCCCTGTTCGGCGATGCCGCGAATTTCCAGGTACGTGGCGTTGATGTTTTCCCACATGTCTGCAGTAATGCGCCCACGCACCGCGTGGGCACTGGCCCGCGCCGCTGCCAGACAGCTGAAGATGCTGGCCGGGTTGGCGGCGTCCAGGGCGAAGAAATGCAGCAGGCGCTCGGCGTGCAGCTCGCCATGGCGCTCGCGGTAATCGTCCAGGGTTCCGGTAATCAGCAGCGGCATGGCGAGTTCATTGAGGCCATCCCCGCGTCCATCCTGAGGCATCAGCGACAGCGAGTAACTGACGTCCAGCATCCGTGCGAGGTTTTCCGCCCGCTCCAGGTACCGCGACATCCAATATAAATCCGAGGCAGTTCTACTTAGCATTGGCAGGCATCCTTAATCCTCGACCACCCAGGTGTCCTTGGTTCCGCCACCCTGCGACGAGTTCACCACCAGCGAGCCTTCGCGCAATGCAACGCGGGTCAGGCCGCCAGGCACGACGCGGGTTTCGCGGCCAGACAGAACGAATGGGCGCAGGTCGATGTGTCGCGGGGCGATGCCGTTCTCGACGAAGGTCGGACAGGTCGACAGGGACAAGGTGGGTTGAGCGATGTACGCGTGTGGCTTGGCTTTGAGGCGCGCGCGAAAGGACTCGATCTCGGCCGCCGTCGCCGCAGGACCGACCAGCATGCCGTAGCCGCCGGAGCCTTGGGTTTCCTTGACCACCAGGTCGCCCAGGTTGGCCAGCACGTGGGACAGCTCCTCGGGCTTGCGGCATTGCCAGGTCGGCACGTTCTTCAGGATCGGCTCCTCGTCGAGGTAGAAGCGGATCATGTCGGTGACGAACGGATAGACCGATTTGTCGTCGGCAACGCCGGTGCCAATGGCGTTGGCCAGCACCACATTGCCCGAGCGATAGGCCGACAGCAGGCCAGGCACGCCGAGCATCGAATCCGGGTTGAACGCCAGCGGATCGAGGAACGCATCGTCAAGACGACGGTAAATCACATCCACCGCTTTCGGGCCATCCGTGGTACGCATGAACACACGATCATCGCGCACGAACAGGTCCGCGCCTTCTACCAGCTCGACGCCCATTTCCCGCGCCAGGAACGCATGTTCGAAAAACGCGCTGTTGAAACGACCCGGCGTCAGCACCACCACGCTGGGGTTATCCAGCGGGCTCGAGCTTTTCAGCGTGTCGAGCAACAGATTGGGGTAATGATCGATGGGGGCGATGCGTTGCGCGGCGAACAGTTCGGGAAACAGGCGCATCATCATCTTGCGGTCTTCGAGCATATAGCTCACGCCGCTGGGGGTGCGCAGATTGTCTTCGAGAACGTAATAGGTCCCGTCGCCGTCACGCACCAGGTCGACCCCGGAGATGTGCGAATACAGGTCACGGTGAAGGTTCAGGCCCTGCATCGCCAACTGATACTGCTCATTGGCCAGCACCTGCTCGGCGGGAATGATCCCGGCCTTGATGATGCGTTGGTCGTGGTAGAGGTCAGCGAGAAACATGTTCAGCGCCTTGACGCGCTGGATGCAGCCCTTTTCGACCACACGCCATTCACTGGCGGGGATGCTGCGTGGAATCGTATCGAAGGGGATCAGACGCTCGGTCCCCTGCTCGTCACCGTACAACGTGAAGGTAATCCCGGCGCGATGAAACAAAAGATCGGCCTCACGCCGACGCTGAGCCAGCAGCTCAGGTGGCGCTTCGCCCAGCCAGCGGGCGAATTCCCGATAATGCGGACGGACAGTGCCATCAACATCGTACATCTCATCATAAAAGGTGCGGATCATGCCGTACTCCTTGTCACCATGGACACAGGGGCCTTCGCAAGGCCCGTGCCAGCGGCATAAACGCTTGAAAATCAATGAGTTGAATAAAACAGCGAAAACCCTCGCACCATTCCTGTGCAAGAAGCGCTCTAACCCATTCTCCTACGCTTCATAGAGAAGCGTCCCGCCACCGAGAAATCTATTACCAGCATAGCCAGAGTTGATTTCCAGACCGGACTTTGTTTACGGACAATCGCGCTATCAACGCAGTGCAGCGCGCTCCAGACTGCCTGGAGATGGTTCCTGTGTTACCGGATTTTTTCAACGACATTCCCTTTCCGCCGCTCACACCCGAGCGGCTTTTTTTTGCCCTGTTTTTGACTGTCTCACCTAACACCTGTCGGTCTTGGAGTGAGCACAGAGCAACTGTGGGAGTGAGCTTGCTCACGAAAAATTCCGAGACATAAAAAGAATTGTGAATGTCCGGTCCTCTTCGTGAACAAGTTCACTCCCACAGGGGGAACTGCCTGTCGGGCGCGTCAAGGCATTGATGCCTTGGCCCTCCCTGTGCATCAATGAACCCGCTTGATCTCCTGCTTCACGCCCCAGCCTTCGACCTCGCCGTCCAGGCCAAAGATCGCGCTTTGAAAGTCCTGCTCGAAGTCGCCTATTGCGTCGTAAGTGGCGTACATCACTTTGCTCAATTGCAGGTGCCACGCGCCGTCCTCACGGGCGTTGATCTGGACATTGATGGATTCGCCGCGAAACTTCTCGGCGGCCTGACGCGCGCGCTCCTCATCCGGGAACACGGCGTAGAACTCGATGGGGTAGATACGTGCGAAGTCGAAACCGCTCTCTTTCATGCGGCGCAGTACGTGGCTGCTGATGTCTTCTTGATAGGTCGTGCTCATGAAACGTCCTCCTATGCAACGATAGATAGAGTTTCAACGATCCCGAAACGCCCCTTCAGGCGGCGTTGAGTGGCAGGTCATCTGCCACCCGGGACTCAAGCATGTCGCTGGCAAGGCCGGTGCTGCTGTGACACACCAGGCACCGGTGCACGAGTTGGCTCGGGCGATGTTCCACCGGCCTCATTTGCAGATTACGCCCATTGCTTGCGCGTTGCCAATCGGCAACGTGCGGTTATTTCAAGGGTTTTCTCAAGATGCCTCGACGATGGAAAGGATCTGTACCGCATTCTGTTCTTTCAACACTTCGGCCGTGGGGCTTTTGGATCGGCCGTCCAGATCATTCAGATCAAGCTCATTGACGACCGGGAACAGAATCGGGCGCAAATACCGCGCAGCCTCCTCCTCGCTGGGACGGTGCTCGAGTTCAAGATTGTGGCTTTGGAGTACCCCATCTTTATCCTGAAACGAAATAGTCAAGACTTTAATCAATGTATCCTCAGTCAGTGCCG
>CAURWS010000393.1:0-4632 GCA_963528485.1 uncultured Pseudomonas sp.
TGCTTGATAGCGATCTGGCTGGCGGCCGGGCCCAGGGGAATGCTCTGGTCAGCGCCTTGCAGGGTCACCGCATCGACATAATGAGCGAAGGTTTGCGGCACGCCCTGCCAGACGAGGAACAGCGCCAGCACGATGCACAGCGGCAGCAGGCCGTAGAGCGTGGCGCGAGTCATGTCAGCCCAGAAGTTGCCCAGATGCTGCGTCGAGCGGCGACCGATCCCGCGGCAGAAAGCGACCAGCACGGCAATACCGGTGGCGGCGCTGACGAAGTTCTGCACGGTCAGGCCGGCCATCTGGCTCAGGTAGCTCAGGGTCGACTCGCCGCTGTAGCTCTGCCAGTTGGTATTGGTGACAAAACTCATCGCCGTGTTGAACGCCAGCGACCACTCCATCCCCGGCAGTCCTTGCGGGTTAAGCGGCAGCGCGCCCTGGAACAGCAGAATCGCGAACAGCACGACAAAGCCCGCCAGGTTGAACGCCAGCAGGGCCAGGGTGTAGGTTTTCCAGTTCTGTTCGACCTTGGGGTCGACGCCGGACAGGCGATAACAGATGCGCTCGACCGGGCCCATTACCGGGGTCAGGATCGTGCGCTCGCCCTCCATGACCTTGTAATAGAAGCGGCCCAGCAAGGGCGCCGGCAGCAGCACCAGCGCGAAAAAGGCCAGAATCAGCAGATAGTCATAACCGTGCATGGCCGTCACTCCTCGACCCGGCCGGCGCGCAACAGCGCCACCAGCAAGTACACGAACAACCCTGCCGCCAACAGCAGTGACACCCCATCCAGAACGCTCATGAAAAAACTCTCCGTCATACGGCGATTGCCGTGTGTGGGAATTGTCGTCATGAGGGGTGTAAAGGAACGAGATCGACGGCAGGTGCGGGGCATAAAGAAAGTGTAAAAACTGCCGACATTGCTGACCCGGAGGCTGTAAAGCGCGGGTTTACAGGGAGGCCGGACTGCTACAGAAGAGCGCGTAAAACTCCCGCTCCTGATTTTGATCTTGATCTTCAAGCGCGATAGCCCAGACGACACCAATCGCGACTTGGGTGCAGGCCGAACGCAGGCGGCGCTCCGTGGGTCGAGCGGCATGGATGCCGCGAGAGCGCCGCAAGGACATGGATGTCCGTTCGGCGCGGGCCCACGGAGTATCGCCGGAGCTGAGGGAACCCGACGAAGTCGGGCCTAGCCAGGAGCAAAGACACTTGGTTACTTGGTGTCTTTTCAAGTAACCCGCCGAAGGCGGAACGCTTCTGCCGTTAGGCAGAACATCATCAGCGCCACTCAGATATCAGATACAAGCCACGATCCCGGCGCCCCAGTAACTCACCCCCTGACCCTATGTACATTTCTTGATACATTCAGGACATTCCACCTACACCTGACCCACTCACCCTTCCGCCCCGCTCGCCAGCGAAGTAGCATGGCAGCGTCGTTCCTCACTCGCGGCCTCTGCGGCGGCATCATCATGGCGGCAGCAACATGCAAACGACTCCTGACAGCAACACCGCCAACGCACCGGCTGAAGAGCGGCGCTGGAACACTCGCGCCTTGATCGTCGATGACGACGTGCCGATTCGCGAACTGCTTTGCGACTACCTCGCCCGCTTCAATATCCAGAGCACCGGCGTCACCGACGGCAACGCCATGCGCCAGGCCCTGGCCGAAGAGACCTACGATGTGGTGGTGCTGGACCTGATGCTGCCGGGCGAAGACGGCCTGTCGCTCTGCCGCTGGCTGCGCAGTTCCTCGGACATCCCGATCCTGATGCTGACCGCCCGCTGCGAACCCACCGACCGCATCATCGGCCTGGAACTGGGCGCCGACGACTACATGGCCAAGCCCTTCGAGCCTCGCGAGCTGGTGGCGCGCATTCAGACCATCCTGCGCCGCGTGCGCGACGATCGCACCGAAGAGCGCACCACCCTGCGTTTCGACAACTGGCGCCTGAACAGCGTGTTGCGCCAGCTCACTGCCCCTGACGGGCTGGTGGTACCGCTGTCCAACGCCGAATTCCGCCTGCTGCGGGTGTTCCTCGAACGTCCGCGCCGTGTTCTCAATCGCGAGCAACTGCTGGACGCCGCCCGTGGTCGCTCCATCGAAGCCTTTGATCGCAGCATCGACCTGCTGGTCTCGCGCCTGCGCCAGAAGCTCGGCGATGATCCAAAATCTCCGCAGTTGATCAAGACCGTACGAGGCGAAGGCTATATGTTCGACGCCAAGGAGATTGGTTGATCCGCTCCGCTGACACCCTCTTCGCCCGACTGTTCGGCGGCGCGCTGCTGGCGATCGTGCTGGCGCACCTGCTCGCGTTCATCTGGTTCCATCACTACGGCCCGGCGATGCCGCCACCGCCGCACGCCGGTCAGCAGAACGCCCACCCCATGCAGCCTGGGGAAGAAAGCGAACTGTCCTCGGCCCTCAACGCCTTGCGCCCGCCTCCGCCACCGCCGGGGCGACCGCCGTTTTTTGGCATTCCGCTGATTCCGTTGTTCTTTCAGTTGGTCACGCTGGTGATCGCCGCCTGGTTTGGCGCCAAGGCCTTGAGCCGTCCGGTGCAACGCATCAGTGATGCCGCCGAGCGCCTGAGCGAAAACCTCGACAGCCCGCCGCTGAGCATCACCGGTCCCCGGGAAGCGCGTCAGGCGGCCGCCACGTTCAATCTGATGCAGGAACGCATTCGCGAACAGGTGCAGCAACGCGGGCGCATGCTCGCTGCCGTTTCTCATGATCTGCGTACGCCCCTGGCGCGTCTGAAACTGCGCGTCGAGCAGATCGAAGAGCCCAAGCTGCACGGCCAGATGACGCAAGATTTGAACGACATGATCGGCATGCTCGACGCGACCCTGACCTACCTCAACGAACAGCGCACCAGTGAGGCGTTGCAGTATTTCGATGTGCAGGCGCTGATCGAATCGCTCACCGAGAACGCTCAGGACAACGGCGACGACATCGAGGCCACCGGCACCTGCAAGCCCCTGAAGTCCCAGCCCATGGCCCTGCGCTCGTGCCTGCACAACCTGATCGACAATGCCCTGCGCTATGCCGGACATGCGCGGGTCATCATTGAGGATGCAAGCGACAGGTTGCGCATCAGGGTCGTCGACCACGGCCCCGGCATTCCGGAAAACCTGCGCGAAGCGGTATTCGAACCCTTCT
Organism: uncultured Pseudomonas sp.; assembly: GCA_963528485.1. Taxonomy (GTDB): domain Bacteria; phylum Pseudomonadota; class Gammaproteobacteria; order Pseudomonadales; family Pseudomonadaceae; genus Aquipseudomonas. The sequence continues at coordinate 3,158 of CAURWS010000393.1, forward strand.
ACCGCGTCGAAGGGTCGCGCAACCGCAATTCCGGCGGCGTCGGCATCGGCATGACCATCGCCCGGGAAGCGGCACGGCGCATGGGCGGAGATCTGCGCCTGGAAGAAACGCCGGGGGGCGGCCTCACTGCTGTCGTCGATCTGCCGCGCGTTTAAATTTCGAAGGCGATGGCGATCCCACAGGGAAAACTTCGCCAGGCACACGTTTTTGCGGTGCCGATGTTGCTGCAGGACCGGCTCGTAACCCCCCCGTTACAAACCCCACATACCCACGACACCCGCACCCTCGACGCTGCATAAGCCGGTGCACTGTGCCGGTTTTCATTCATCTGATGGGGAGTCAGTCCGATGGTCACAGGCATCAGCGGCAGCAGCAGTTATTCCAGCTACGTCAGTTCGAACAGCAGCACCAGCGCCACCGGCAACAGCAAGAAATTTGCCGACGATCTACTGAAAAAGCTCGATACCAACGGCGACGGCAGCATCGACAAGGACGAGCTGAGCTCGGCCCTGTCCTCGGATTCCAAAGACGGCATCACGGTCAGCCTGAGTAAGGCGTTCAGCGATCTGGACAGCAACGACGACGACAGCCTGGACGCCGATGAGCTGGCCTCGCTGACCCCGCCCCCTCCGCCGCCCATGCAGATGGACGCCGGTTCCGCCGCCGATGAGGCGCAGGACCTGCTCAGCGCGCTGGACACCGACGGTGACGGCAGCGTCAGCAGCGACGAACTGACCTCAGCCCTGAGCAACACCGACAACAGCGCTGACAGCGCTCAGGTGTTCGACGCCCTGGACACCAACAAGGACGGCACCGTCAGCCTCGAAGAACTGACCGCCAGCCTGCAGACCCAGCAGCCGCCTCCACCGCCGACGCAAAACGCCAGCGATCTGTTCAGCAGCCTGGACAGCGACGGCGATGGCAGCATTACCGCCGCCGAGCTGACCAGCGCCCTGCAGAGCAACAGCGCGTCAAGCAGCAGCACCAGTACAACGAGCAGCGACCAGATCAACTCGTTGTTCAGCGCCTTGGACGCCGACAGCAGTGGCGGCGTCAGCGCTGACGAACTGACCGCCGCGCTCAAGCCGGACAGCTCTGCGCAGCAACAGACCAGCACGACCCAGGCCACCGAAGCCCTGAATCGCATGGTCGCGGCCCTGAGTGATCGCTACAACCTCAACAGTACAGCGACAGCGGGCAAGTACCTGAGCACTTCCGCCTGATGCAAAAAACCGCCGCCGGACGGCTGTCCGGCGGCGGTTTGAAAGGGCTAGCCATCGTTTACTTGGGCAATGGCCGCCCGCGGCTGTCTGCGACCCAATCGAGCACCAGGCTGTACGCCACGGCGAGCAACGTCGGGCCAATGAACAGGCCGATAAAGCCAAACGCCAGCAATCCGCCAAACACCCCGAGCAGCACGATCACCAACGGCAAATTGCCGCCCCGGCTGATCAGGTATGGCTTGAGAACGTTGT
>CAURWS010000394.1:0-4628 GCA_963528485.1 uncultured Pseudomonas sp.
CTGCCGTCCTTGAGGGTTTTGGGCGAAGTCGCCTCCTTGACCCACCCTTCAGGCAGGATCGATGTGCCATCGATCTTGCCGCCATTCATGAAAAACAGCCCGAAACGCCCGAAGTCACGCAGCGTGGCGCTGATACCGCTGCCGCCGATTTCCATACCGTCGGGCGAGTCCAGCCACCATTTGGCGTCGTGCTCCATGCCAAAGGGCTGCCAGATCTTCTGTTCCAGATACGCCGAGAGCGGCATGTTTACCGCGCTGCGAATCGCCTCGGCCAGCACTTGGGTTTCGCCGGTGCTGTAGTTGTTGACTGTGCCCGGTTCGGCGGCCTTCGGTCGGCTGGCCATCAGGGTCATGGTCGCGCCCGGCGTCTGGGACATCTGCGCACGGAGCAGCGCGCGACGGTCGGAATTGGGGTCGGTGAAGGCCTCGTTCCACTTCACCCCGGACGCCATCATCATCACGCTGCGCAGGGTCACGCCCTCATAGGCGCTGCCCTTGAGCCGTGGCACGTAATCGACCACCTGATCGTCCAGGCTTTTGATCGCCCCGTCGTGCACGGCCGCTGCAGCAAGCGTCGAGGTGATGGATTTGGCCATCGACATGGACATCCAGCGGGTCTTCTCGGTGTTGCCGCGCTGGTAGGTTTCGTAGGCGATCTTGCCGTCCTTGATCACCAGCATGGCCGTGACGCTGTCCAGGGCGATGTAATCGAACAGGTCGTACTTTTTGCCTTCGTAGGTGAAGTGCACGTTTTCCAGCCGCTTGTGTGCTTTTGGCAAGGCGTAAGGGTGATGACTGCTTTCGATGGTGTGTGTCGGGAACAGCCGGTCGATATTGCGGTACGTGCTGACCGCGAGGTCCGGAAGCATGGTGCCTTCGTAGATCTGCTCAACCGTGCCGATGGGCTCGTGGGCGTGGGGGTATTCGTAGTCGTCCAATGACCAGGCTTCAGGGACGGCGCCGAGGGCGAACATACCGAGGGAAAGCGTCAGGGGCTGGAAGCGCAGGAAGGGTCGGGATGCCGCTGGTGCAAACATAAAACATCCTTGCTTTTGCATGAAAATCGGGACGACTGCCTGTTTGACACTCGATGGACTGAGGGCGGTTTAACACGGTTTGGTGGGGGACTCAAAATCGAGCGCAAAAAAAACCACCGCACGACGGCGGTGGCTTCTCTTTCGAGCGATCGAGCGCTGATCACGCTCAGACCTTGACGACCCAACCCGCCGGCCCTTCGATCTCACCAAACTGAATGCCGGTCAGCTCTTTATACAGACGCTGAGTCACCGGCCCTACTTCGGTCTCGCTGTGGAACACATGCAGCTTGTCCTTGTAGCTGATCCCGCCAATCGGCGTGATCACCGCAGCCGTACCGCAGGCGCCCGCCTCTTTGAACTGGTCGATCTTGTCGATGAACACTTCGCCTTCAGTCACTTTCAGGCCCAGACGGCTCTCAGCCAGCTCGATCAGCGACAGGCGGGTGATGCCCGGCAGAACCGACGGCGACTTCGGCGTGATGAACTGGTCATCGTGGGTGATGCCGAAGAAGTTGGCCGAACCGACTTCCTCGATCTTCGAGTGGGTCAGCGGGTCCAGATAGATCGCGTCGGCGAAGCCGTTTTTCTTCGCTTCGCTGCCCGGCATCATGCTCGCTGCGTAGTTGCCACCGACCTTGGCAGCGCCGGTGCCCTGTGGCGCGGCGCGGTCGTAGCTGGAGATCACGAAGTTGTGCGGCTTCATGCCGCCCTTGAAGTAAGGGCCGACCGGGATGCAGAACACCGAGAAGATGAATTCAGGGGCGGTGCGCACGCCGATGTTGTCGCCCACGCCGATCACGAACGGACGCAGGTACAGCGCGCCGCCGGTGCCGTAAGGCGGGATGAAACGCTCGTTGGCGCGGACCACGTCCTTGCAGGCTTCGATGAACTGTTCGGTCGACACGTGCGGCATCAGAAGGCGCGAGCAACTGCGTTGCATGCGCGCGGCGTTCTGGTCCGGGCGGAACAGGTTGATCGAGCCATCTTTGGCGCGGTAGGCCTTCAGGCCTTCGAAGCACTGCTGACCATAGTGCAGCGCGGTCGAACCTTCGCTGATGTGCAGCACGTTGTCTTCGGTCAGGGTGCCTTTGTCCCACTCACCGTCGCGCCAGTGAGCCAGGTAGCGCTTGTCGGTCTTGATGTAGTCGAAACCCAGCTTGTCCCAGTTAATGCTTTCGTTACCCATGACACCCTCTATTTCCTGGCCAGCGCGCCCGGCGAGCGCGGGGGCTGGCGTTTCATCAATATGGTCGTGAAGGCCCGGCGCCTGGCAAGGCCTGCACCGATGTTGCGCCATATTACTGATTTTTTGCCCGACAAACCGCCCTCTCGCCACTTAATCTGGAGAATCCTGTGCCCATGGCCTGGATCACCGGCAACGAGCATCTTCCGCAGGGCCGGCATCAATGGGCAGAATGCCGCTTTATCACGTCAAGGAGACAAACCTGAAGGCAACGTGGTGCAGTTTCGCGAAGCCGCGGTGCAGGGCCAGTGGGCAATCTGCGCCGCCTGTATCAAAAGCTGATCAGCAGACGTGCAGTTTCGCCAATTTTGCCTATGGTTTGTTATTCATATGAAACAGGAGCAAGGCCAATGGGTATCGAGCAACTCTTCGCGGATCTGGGCAGTCTCCCGAGCATTCCCAAAGTGGCTCAGGACCTGATTCAACAGTTCGACAACCCCTCGTCGAACCTGGAAAGCATCGCCCGCAACATCGAGAAGGACCCGGTGATTTCGGCGAAGATCCTGCGTCTGGCCAACTCGGCGCGTTTTCGCGGCGCGCGGGAGTCGTCGAGCATCGAGGACGCCGCCATGCGCCTGGGCTTCAATACCCTGCGCACGCTGGTGCTGGCGTCGGCGGTGACCGGGGCGTTCAAGGCCAGCGCCAGTTTCGATCTCAAGGGTTTCTGGCTGAAAAGCTTCCAGGTCGCTGGCATTTGCCGACTCTTGGCCAAACAATCCGGGGCCGACGCTGAAATCGCCTTTACCTGCGGGGTGATGCACGACATCGGCGAGCTGCTGATCCAGACCGGCGCCCCACAAGTGGCCGAGCGGATCAACAGCGTGACCAAGACCGGCACCACCAGCCGCGCTGCCCTTGAAACCCTGCAGCTGGGCTTCGGCTACCCCGAAGTCGGCGCGGAGCTTGCGCGGCGCTGGCAGTTGCCGCCGGTGATCCAACAGGCCATCGCTTACCAGGCCCGCCCGATGCAGGCGCCAGGCGATGCGACTCAGGCGCGGATCGTGGCGCAGGCCTTGACGGTGTCCGATGCGCTGGAAAGCCATGGCGGCGCGAACGCCCAGGCGCAGCAGGCCGTGGACGGCCCGTTGTTCGAGGGCATCGACCTGGATGCGCTGTTCACCGCGTTGCCAGCGGTGCTGGAGGCGGACAAGGCGTTTGCTGAACTGTTGAGCTAATCCGTTCACCCGCTTCTGTAGCAGCACCGGTTTGTCGGCGGTGGCAATCATCTGGGCCCCACCGCCGGCAAGCCGTGCTTCTAGAGGTCGTCTGCTGAATGCTCCAACCGTGAACTGACACCCTGCCCAGCACAAATCCCCCACCTCGTTTAGTATCAGCTACCCGCCCGCTCACGAGGACCTGTGCATGTCTGCCACGCCCACCCTTTCCAACGTTGCACCCTTGCTGCACTGGATGAGCGAGCGGTCGTTCGCGGTGCTGACCGGCGCGGGCATCAGCACCTCCTCCGGCATCCCCGATTACCGCGACAGCGAAGGCGTGCGGCGGGGTCGCCAACCGATGATGTTTCAGGAATTTCTCAACGCCCCCGAAGCCCGTCGCCGCTACTGGGCCCGCGCCATGCTCGGCTGGCCACGGGTGCGCGCGGCGCAACCCAACGCTGCCCACGAAGCCCTCGCCACTCTGGAACACCATGGCCTGATCAGCGGCGTGATCACCCAGAACGTCGACACCCTGCACGATCAGGCCGGTAGTCATGATGTGATCGAACTGCACGGCAGCCTGCACTGGGTGCTGTGCCTGGATTGCCGTCAACGCACCGAGCGCGATGCGATTCAGCTGACGCTGATGGAGCAGAACCCTTATCTGGCGGGGGTCGATGCGGTGCAGGCGCCCGATGGCGATACGCTGCTGGACCCAGCGTTCGAGGAGCGTTTTCAGGTGCCGCACTGCCCCCATTGCGGTGGTGAGCGGATGAAGCCGGACGTGGTGTTCTTTGGCGAAAACGTTGCGCCGCCCACAGCGGCCAAGGCCATGGCGCGGGTCGAGCAGGCCGACGGGTTGCTGGTGGTGGGCTCGTCGTTGATGGCGTTTTCAGCGTTTCGCCTGTGCCGGGCCATTGTCGATCAGGGCAAGCCGCTGATTGCCATCAATCTGGGCAGGACTCGGGCGGATGACCTGCTGGATCTGAAGATTGGCGATGCCTGCGAGGTGCTGTTGCCCGAACTGACGCGACGGTTGGTCAACGCCTGACCGGCCTGCGGCCGTCAACGTGGGCTGCACGGGGGGGAGCTTGCTCACTCCCCCGGGAGATATGCCTACGGCTCAGAACCGAGGCGAACCCACAATCCCAGGCAGCGCAGCCAACGTCCGCTCCCACACCTGCCGCGTCC
>CAURWS010000395.1:0-4626 GCA_963528485.1 uncultured Pseudomonas sp.
TGCGGCGAACGGCTTGTCGTCGAGACTGAGCGGGATTGAAAACAGCGCCTGGCTGTTGAACACACGGTCGAACTGCGAAGCCGTCTTGCCACGTCCGTGGACGTTGAGCCCGTACAACAGCGCCGCAAAGTCCTCGGCAGCCACGTCATACTGCTGGCGCAGGATCTGGAACAATCCCAGCGCGCGCAGAGTATTTTCCGTAATCAGCCAAGGATTGACCGTTTCAGCACTCACTCGACGGGTGGCCTGTGCCGCATGCCGCTCGCCTTGCATCGACGCCACCAGCAGTTGATCGACTTCATCGAAGGGCAGTTCCAACCACCGTGCCAGGCGGATCATGCGGTTCATGCGGTCGACGCGATCCGGGGTCAGGTGGGTGATGCGGTGCTGCGCGCCTGTGGATTTTTCGGCATCGGCAGGCAGGGTTTCGATGCCCATGGCCGGCGATTGACCTGCGTTGATATAGACCGAGCCTGACTGACTGGCGTCGACCTCTCCCTCGCCTGTGACGTTCGCGGACCGGCTGGCGGCAAATGCGCCCACACTCAGTAGCGCTTCCAGCTCCTCAGTGCTCAAGCCCGTGCGCAGGCAAAAGGTCTGGGTATCCTCCAGCTCGATGAAACCGCCCACGCCGAAGTTGTCAAGGTAGAAGCGCGTGGGGGCGTCGTCATCGGCTTTGGTGAGCCGATGTGTCCGTGGATCGATGCGCCAGTCCGTTGTTCCCAAAGGGTGAGTCGCTGTGTCGGGATCGGGGAAATACGCCGCCTCCAGCAACAGCCCTTGCTGCACGGGGCCGAAACCGGTGTCCTGAATCAGCGCGGTGTCGGAGAGTAACGAGTGAACGCCGGGCTCCTTGAAATACGGATACGCAGGGTCGGCGGCGCGAATCGCGTCGCCCAGCGTTCTGTCCTTGCGCCCCAGCGCGTAATTGATCTGGCTGGTGTAGCGCTCGAACGGCAGCGCATTGGGGTAGCGGGCTTCGAGCAGCGCGTCATCGACGGATTTTTCATCGAGGCCGATTCCGTCCAGATGCGTGCGAATCGACTTCTCCAGGATCTCGTTGACGAGCACGATGGTCGGCTCGACCCGGTTCAGCGCGGTGTGGTCCAGCACCAGATCCTTGAGGTCGGGCCGACGCTGATCGAGCGTGATAACTTCGTCTTTTTTGCCGGTAGCCTCCAGGTCTTTGGCGTAACGGTAAAGATCGGCGAGGTACGCCACCGGCGACGTGGTGGCCTCGATGGCATCCGGTGGGCAATGGTTGGCCCAGTCGGGATTGAACATATCGGTGTAGGTCGGCCCGTCCACCAGACCCTTGACGCCGGTCGGTGGCAGGTTGGCCTGACGCACCGAGGCAGTCAGGCGCTGCTCGCGGAACTGTCGGGCGATGACCACCGACATGGCCTGGGCCCGGGCATGCAGATCGCGGGCCTCGCTGATATGCATCTGCGGGTTCTGCTCCATCAACCTGGGGATGCTGGCGTTGGCCAGGCTCATGACCGAGCTGAACTGTTCGGATAACGCAGAGGTGCTGACAGTCCGCCGAGACCCCTTGAGCAGGATATCCAGCGCGGAGACGGATTTGGACGCAGGTTTACCGGTTTTTTTGGCCATGGCAGTGACTCATCCTGAGCTGATGCTTCCTTGAATGGGTCACTGCACAAGACCCTGTGAAAAGCTAAGCACGGCTCAGGGAAACCTGCAGGGCACATCGGACCAGCGGCCCACTCGAACGAGGCCCCTCGATTCACGTCACTACGGGTCACCCATGCTTCGGCAGGCAGGAAACCCGCAACCTGTCAGACACTTCTGGTTTTTACCCGGTAAACGTCGCCAAACGCTGAAAAAACTCCTTCGCCGGTTAGTCGCCGCCCCCTTGGATGGATTAAAGTAACGCCCCCAGCTTCAGCGCCGTCTTGGCGCTGCGCCTACCCTGCCAGGAACCGTCATCGATGGAACATCGTGAAGCGTTGATCGCGCTGCGAACCTTTCTCTCCACTCAGATTCTGGGGCAGGAGAAGCTGGTCGAGCGCCTGTTGATCGCGCTGCTTGCCGACGGCCACATGCTGGTCGAAGGCGCGCCGGGCCTGGCCAAGACCAAGGCCATCAAAGAGCTGGCCGAAGGCATCGAGGCGCAGTTCCATCGCATCCAGTTCACCCCCGACCTGTTGCCCGCCGACATCACCGGCACCGAGATCTATCGTCCCGAAACCGGCAGCTTCGTCTTCCAACAGGGGCCGATCTTCCACAATCTGGTGCTGGCGGACGAAATCAACCGAGCGCCGGCCAAGGTGCAGTCGGCGTTGCTGGAGGCCATGGCCGAGCGTCAGGTGAGCGTCGGGCGCAGCACCTACGACCTCTCTCCGCTGTTTCTGGTGATGGCCACGCAGAACCCCATCGAGCAGGAAGGCACCTATCCGCTGCCCGAAGCCCAGCTCGACCGCTTCCTGATGCACGTGAAAATCGGCTTTCCCGACGCCAACGTCGAACGCAAGATCCTGCAACAGGCCCGGGGCGAGGCCTTGAACGGCGAGACCAAGCCCGAACGGCGCGTCACCCAGCAGGCGATCTTCGCCGCGCGCAAGGAAATCCTCGGGCTGTACATGGCCGACGCCGTGGAGGAATACCTGGTGCAGCTGGTCATGGCCACCCGCACCCCGGCCAAGTTCGACGCAGAGCTGGCCGAGTGGATCGGTTACGGCGCCAGCCCCCGCGGCTCGATCTCCCTGGACCGGACCGCCCGCGCCCACGCGTGGCTGGCGGGCCGCGACTTCGTCAGCCCCGAGGACATTCAGGCGATGGTCTTCGACGTGTTGCGCCACCGCATCATCCTGTCGTTCGAGGCAGAAGCTGCGGGCATCGATCAGGACCGCGTGATCCAGCGCATTCTCGACGTCGTTGCCGTCGCCTGACCCCATGCAACCCTATCTGATTTCCCAACCGGGCATCCGTATCAGCCTTGCCGAGCTGATCGAGATGCGTCATCGCGTGCGGGAAGTGCAGCTGTTTTCCTCCCCCGGTCGGCGCAGCCCGCTGATCGGCCTGCACCACTCCAAGCTGCGCGGTCGTGGCGTGGACTTCGATCAGGTGCGGGTTTATCAGGCTGGCGACGACGTGCGCACCATCGACTGGCGCGTCACGGCGCGGACCCAGGAACCCCACACCAAGCTGTTCCATGAAGAACGCGAGCGGCCGATCTTCATCATGGTCGAGCAGAGCCGTCGGCTGTTTTTCGGCTCGGGTTTGATGTTCAAGTCGGTGCTGGCCGCCCAGGCGGCGGCGTTGATCGGCTGGGCCGCGCTGGGCCACAACGACCGGGTCGGCGGGCTGGTGTTCGGCGACAACCAACACTATGAAATCAAGCCGCGACGCAGCAAGCAGAGCCTCTTGCAGCTGCTCAACCGGCTGGTTCGGGTCAATCAATCGCTGCACACCGAAGCTGTGGCCGACCGCGACACCTTTGGCGTGGCCCTGCGTCGCGCGCGCGAGGTGCTGCGGCCGGGCAGTCTGGTGTTCATCCTGTGTGACGAGCGCACGCTGTCCGATTCCGCCGAGCAGCAACTGGCGCTGCTGTCGCGCCATTGCGACCTGCTGCTGTTGCCGCTGTCGGACCCGCTGGACCACGCCCTGCCCGCCTCGGGTTTGCTCAGGTTCGCCGATCGCGGCGCGCAGCTGGAACTCGACACCTTGAACTCCGATCTGCGCCAGACCTACCGCGCCCAGGGCGAAGCCCGGCAGGCGCGCTGGGAGTTGCTGGCGCAAAAGCTGCGAGTGCTGATGATCCCCCTGAGCACCCAACAGGAGATGGTCGAGCAATTGCGCGACTACCTGAACGCCAACCAGCCGGTAAAACACAAATGAGCCAGCTGGATCAGCTACAGCCCTTGATTCTGCCGCCGCCCGTAGCCTTCTGGCCGCCTGCGCCGGGCTGGTGGGTGCTGCTCGCCCTGCTGCCGCTGCTGGGTTACGGCCTGTGGCGCGCCCGCGTGCTGTTGCCGAAAAAAGCCGCAAAAGAAGCCGCCGAGCAACCGCTGGACCCTCGCCGCCAGGCCGCTTTGATCGAACTGGCGCAAATGCCCAAACCCTACGACGGCGCCCCGGCCGGTGCCTGGCTGCAGCAGATCAACGGCCTGCTCAAGCGCCTGTGCCGCAATGATTACCCCTACAGCCAGAGCCACACTCTCAACGGTCGCAAATGGCTGGCGTTTCTCGACAACCGCTGCCCGGCGGCCGGCCTCACACGCTGGATGATCCTTGTGGAAGGCGCCTACAAGCCTGAATGCAAACTCGACGACAAGGCCCTCACCGGTCTGACGCAATCGGTCGAAACCTGGATTCGCAAACATGTTTGAGTTCGCCTGGCCCTGGGTCTTCGCCCTGTTGCCACTGCCGTGGCTGCTGCGCTTCGTGCTGCCGGTGGCCGACAGCGGTGAGGCCGCGCTCAAGGTCAGTTTTCTCAACGAACTCGAAGGCCTGGCCGGCCGTCGTGCTCGTGCTCATCTACCGGGCTGGCGTCGGCAGTTGCCCTTCGTCACCTTGTGGCTGCTGCTGTTGATCGCCGCTGCCCGCCCGCAATGGCTGGGCGATCCGCTGCCGGTGGCTTCCAGCGGGCGCGATCTGCTGGTG
>CAURWS010000396.1:0-4619 GCA_963528485.1 uncultured Pseudomonas sp.
CTTCAGTCTTGGTGCCATCTTTGTGCCAGGTGTAGACGACGAATTTGAAGTCTTTCAGGTCACCCTTGGCATCGAAAGACAGATCGCCGGTAGGCGTCTTGAAGGTGCCTTTGTGGATGGCTTCGGCCACCTTGGCGGTGTCTTCGGACTTGGCGTTCTTGATGCCTTCGGCGATCACTTCGACAGCGGCGTAGGCCGGGAACACGAATGGACCGCTTGGGTCTTCTTTCTTGGCCTTGAATTCTTCAACCAGCGCCTTGTTCGCCGGGTCCTGGTCGAAGGATTTCGGCAGGGTCACCAGCAGGCCTTCGGAAGCGTCCTGGGCGATCTGCGAGATCGAAGCGTTACCCACGCCTTCCGGGCCCATGAAGCCGGCTTTCAGGCCTTTTTCCTGAGCCTGACGCAGGATCAGACCCAGCTCAGGGTGGTAGCCGCCGTAGTAGACGAAGTCGACGTTGGCTTGCTTCATTTTGGCGATCAGCGAGGAGAAGTCCTTGTCGCCGGCGTTGATGCCTTCGAACAGGGCGACTTTCACGCCGTCTTTTTCCAGGGTTTGCTTGACGGCGGTGGCGATGCCTTCACCGTACTGCTGCTTGTCGTGGATGACCGCAACGATTTTCGGCTTGACCTGCTTGGCGATGTATTCGCCAGCGGCCGGGCCCTGGGCGCTGTCCAGACCGATGGTGCGGAACACCATTTTGTAACCACGGTTGGTGATTTCAGGGCTGGTGGCAGCCGGGGTGATCATGATCACGCCTTCGTCTTCATAGATGTCGGACGCTGGCTGAGTGGAGCTGGAGCAGAGGTGACCGACCACGAACTTGACGCCGTCGTTGACCACTTTGTTGGCGACCGCGACCGCTTGTTTAGGGTCACAGGCGTCGTCGTATTCCACGACTTCAAGCTTCTTGCCATCAATGCCGCCTTTGGCGTTGATGTCGGCAACGGCCATTTTCGCACCGCTGAACTGCATGTCGCCGTACTGGGCAACCGCGCCGGTTTTAGGGCCGGCGATGCCGATCTTGATGGTGTCGGCTGCGAACGAATGGCTGGCAACCCCCGCCAGAACCAGTGCGGCAAACAACTTGGAAATCTGATTAATACCCTTAGTCATGATGCTCCACTCTTGCGTTGTAGTTTTTATAATCCTGACGGCGAAAAGCTGCAGGACCGGATTGATATATCCAGACCTTACCCCCGGCAACTGTACCGGAACAGTTTAGAGCGCCGGTTGAGCGCTTGAAAAGCTGGCTGCGGGGGGCAAAACCTGTTCATGTCGCTTAATCGAAAGAAAGATACACAATCAAGCCGGTCGAATACCCAAACGGGTCGGCGTTTCTATCGGCTTGAGCGAAGTTCTCTGCAATCAATCACTTGAATCCGGGTTTGAGCGTGTGAAAGGCGGCGTTATCATTGCGCCGATTTTCCAAACGGTGAAACCCATGACGCAAGAACCTAGCACCCTCTATGCCAAACTGCTTGGCGAAACGGCTTCGATTACCTGGAAAGAATTGCAACCTTTCTTTGCCAAGGGTGCCCTGTTATGGGTCGAGCCCTCGCAGGATCTGATCGCCGTGGCCGAGGCTTTTGCCGAGAACGCTGAGGCAAAGGTGGCGGACTGGCTGAACAGCGGGGAGGTCAGCAAGGTCTCTGAATCAACGGCTCTGGACTTGCTGGAGCGGGATCCCAAGCTATGGGCGGTGGTGGTTGCGCCTTGGGTGTTGATCCAGGAAAGGGCGTGACTGTCTTTAGCGCACCATTTTGGCGCTCTTGATGATGGCGAAGTGGGTAGGTCGGTAACCCCGAGGTGTGGTGGGTAGCAGGTTAAGTGGCCTCAGCGTTGCGATCTCAATCCAAAGCCAGCGATCTTAAGGCCGATACTTCTTGACGGCGGATGCCCAAGGTTAAACGGTGCTTAACCGCTCAACGCAGGGGGCGGGAGCGAAATCGGTCGGCGCGAGGATTGGCGTTTTCCGCATTGCCGTCCACGGGCGCAGCATCGCCCGTGCCCGTTTCAACGATTTCCAGCAGGTGAGTGGACGGGCACAGTCGAGAAGGTTTGCGCCGGTTCAATTGCTGCACCAGCGGGCGCAGCGCCTCCAGCGGCGCGGGTTTGCTGAACAGGTAGCCCTGAACATAATCACAGCCGTATTCGCTGAGAAACTCCAGCTGCGCCGGGGTTTCCACGCCCTCGGTCACCACTTTCAAGTGCAGGGTGTGGGCCATGACGATGATCGCCTGGACGATTTCCATGTCTTGCGGGGATTTGGGGATGTCGATGATGAACGAGCGATCAATCTTTACGGTGTCCAGCGGCAGGCGCTTGAGGTAGGCCAGCGACGAATAGCCGGTGCCGAAGTCGTCGATGGACAGCGCCACGCCCAGTTTGCGGATATCGTTGAGCAGCAGCACCGTGTTGCTGATGTTGCCCATCAGAGCGTTTTCCGTGACTTCCAGTTCCAGCCGCTGCGGCGGCACACCGGCGGCTTTCAGGGCGTCGTCCATCTCCTGCACCAGTTCTTCGCGAGCCAGGTTCAACGCCGAGCAGTTCACCGCGATGATGAGTTTATCGAAGCCGTCGTCGCACAGTTGCGCGAGATCCTGACAGGCCCGGCGCAGCACCCAGCTGTCCAGTTCGGCAATCAGGCCGTTGTTCTCGGCAATGCTGATGAAGCGGTCAGGCGTCAGCAGGCCATGGACGGGATGGCGCCAACGGATCAGGGCCTCAAGCTTGGCCACGTGGCCGGTGCGCAGGTCGACGATGGGTTGGTAATACAGCTGCAGGCCCTGTTCTTCGGTCAGGGCGTTGCGCAGTTGTTCTTCCAGGTGCAGCTCCAGGCTGGCCTTGGTCTTCAAGCTTTCGTTGAAGAAATGCAGGGTGTTGCGACCGTTGCCCTTGGACTGATAGAGCGCAAGGTCGGCGTTTTTAAGCAGCTCGTCGCAGGTCTCGCCATCGTGGGGAAAGACGCTGATGCCAATGCTGGTGCTCATCACCATGCGTCGGCCGGCCAGGGCGATCGGGTCTTTCATTTTGGTCATGATCCGCTGCGCCATCTGCCGGGCTTCTTCGATGTTGTCCAGGGCGATGAGGATGCAGAACTCGTCGCCACCGAAACGCGCTACCACATCGTTGGCCCGGGTTGCGCCACGGATGCGCTCGGCGATGACCTTGAGCAGTTCGTCGCCCGCATCGTGGCCAAGGCTGTCGTTGATGCGCTTGAAGTGATCTACATCCAGAAACATTACCGCCAGCATGCCGTCGACCAGCTTCTGTTCGGTCAGGCGCTCGGCGAAGATCTGGTTGAAGCCGCGCCGGTTGATCAGGTTGGTCAGGGCGTCGTAATGAGCGACTTGCTGCAATGAGACTCGCGCCTGATCGAGCTGGCTGAGCAGCGCATTGACCCGGTGCAGGTCGCGCTCCTTGGCCTGGAGTTTCTTGTCCGCCAGTGCTGCACTGACACTGCCAGCGATGATCAACAGCACGATCAGGGCAATGGTCAGGCTCAGGTGCAGGCTGTTTTCGCGGGTGTCCATCTGCAGCTGCGCGCCGTCCGGCACCATCAGATGCAGCGCCCACATGCCCATGAAGTGGGTGCTGACGATCCCCGCGCCCAACACCAGGCTGGCGCCGTATTTAAGCCATTGATGAAGCGCGCCGCTGCCTCGGCGCAAGCGAATGGCCAGTATCAGCGCGGCGAGGCTGCTGGCAATGGCCACCAGGATGGAGCCTGCAAAGCGCCATGGCTCGTAATACTGCGTAGCGCCGGAGCGCATCGCCGACATGCCGACGTAGTGCATGGCGATGATGCCCAGGCCGATGCAGATCGCTGCGAAGAAATACTGAGCAACGTTCAATCGCCGGTGACTGAGGGCCTCCATCGCGACCATGCCCGAGACCAGAGCGATACCCAGCGAAGCGATAGTGACTGGCAGGTCGTGGTGAATGTCCAGCGGCGCCTGGAACGACAGCATGCTGATGAAATGCATCGCCCAGATGCCGACCGCCAGACACAACGCACCCAAAGCGCGCCAGCGCAGGCGGGCGTTGGAGTTCTCGACGTGGCCCACCCGCTCGGCAATGTCCAGCGTCGCGAAGCTGGCAGCGCAGGCCACCAGGTAGGCAAGGAGGATCAGCAGGGGGTTGTGGCTGCAGTTGAGCAGCATCCGGCCATCCGCTGGCATCGAGCTCAGAAAATGCAAACCCAGCCAATCCATAGCACGCTCCATGTGTTCACTGCCGGAGTGATCTCAGTCTGGGTAACTGATGGCACTTTGGAATGATTATAGGAGTCGTCGGGTTTTAAACAGCTGTTGGGAGACAGACGTACCAACTATTTGGAAATAACGTCAATCGCCAAATATTCTAAGAAACGCAGAGGGTATCCATTTGGAGGGTTTGTGCGAGCCCTTCTGGTCGTTCGAGAGGAAGCAGGCCAAATGCCGCGCGGGCCTTGTCGCACGACGGGTTGTGCTCGCCATGTTCCCAGGACGACTCGAACTCGCGGCAAGGAGTGGAACGCTGTTCATAAATTGAACAGCTCACGGCCTTGCCCACTTCGCCTTCCAGCGCCACGCAGCGCGGCGATTTGCGGTCGGTGCCGAGCATGGCAACGCGGCTG
>CAURWS010000397.1:0-4614 GCA_963528485.1 uncultured Pseudomonas sp.
CTACGATCCCGCCCTTGTCATCCATCACCCCTGGGCCGTAAGCGCGTCCGTCCTTGATGTGGAAGGGGCGGGCGGCGGCGGAGCCTTCCTTGAACACGGTGTCCATGTGCGCCATCAGCAGGATTTTGGCCTTGCCGGTGCCTTTGAGTGTGGCAACCACGTGGCTGCTCTTGTCCGGCGCGGTGTTGGGGATGGTTTCGATGGTGGCGCCGAGCTTTTTCAATTCGCCGACGGTGATGTCGCGCACCTGCGTCAGGCCCGGTTCATAACCGGAACCTGAGTCGATGTTGACCAGACGCTCCAACAGTTTGAGCGCTTCGTCCTTGTATTGCTCGGCGTCGGCCTGCACCTGTTTATGGGGCTCGGCGAACGCCGGGGCGGTGACTGCAAAGGCAAGGCTCAGCGCCAGTGTGCGGGCCAGAACGGAGCGGGCAAAAGGGGAAGTCATGTGTCGATCCTTGATGTTGTTTGAAGTTGTTTCGGTTCACACCGTAGCGTCTTGTACAGGTTTGTGCATGTCGAAATGCGACACCTCCCTTTTCGGCCGTACGACAAAAACGCCGAACCTTCACCGTGAGCTACCCTCAATACTCAACATCTGTTGTTGTCAGAGGAGAGGCGCACCATGCCGGTCAAGCACGATTTGTACGCGGATTTGAGTATCACCAAGGATGAGCTGAGCAAGCGGCGGGGCCAGGACCCCAGGCTCAATCACCTGGTCGATCATTACGACACAATCGACGCCGACATCGTCAAGGCGGAGGCCGGATCGGTAGGCGATGTCTCCGATGACGAGCTGAAAAAGCTCAAGGAAAAGCGCCTGCTGGCCAAGGACAACATCGTCAAGCAGCTGAGCTCTTCCGGCTGATTCGTCATCAAAACTGAACCCCCTCAAACGGCGAGTATTCTCTGAGATGCCCGCCGTTTTTGTTTCAAGAATTAACGCGCAGCGCGACTTCGACATGCAGCGAAGTGCGAAGTAGAGCGGTTGCTTGCGTTCTGGGCGAGTTAAATCGGAGCGAGCGCCTTAGTTGCCGCGAGAGCAAAAGGCGTGGGGTTTGAATGGATCCAAAAGTTCAGACGAAAAAAAACGGCGTCAGGGAGAACGCCGTTTTTTTTGTCTGCCGCCAAAACGGCAGACTTAATCGCAAAGAAGATGGACCGGGTGGCTCATTGCGGCTCTTGGTTGTTCGGTGCAATCTCGGCTTGAATACGTTTGTAAATCTCTTCACGGTGCACCGAAACATTCTTCGGAGCATTGATGCCGAGCCTGACCTGAAGGCCCTGCACGCCCAGAATGGTGACAGTGATTTCGTCACCGATGTTTATGCTTTCGCCGACTTTGCGGGTGAGTATCAACATAATCTTTTCCTTGATGGCCTCTTGAAGCGCCTCTACCAGGAGGCTGGCGTTAGCCTTTGGGTGGTGGTAATTGCCGGTTGCATCCAAATGCGTCCATCTTTAAGACGCCCTTGGCACGATTTAAATTCCCCAGGGTTCATCTTCTTGTCATTGGCTTGGGTTCTCCTGAGGCCACACGGCATGCGAATTTTGCCTGCTTTTGGCACTTTATCCCCGTGCGAATTGGCTATGACCCTGATAGCCAGATTCGGGGCGGCGCCTATTGCACACTCCTTTCGCATTTAATGCAAAGAACTCGTGCCAGGCGGCGATGAAATTTTCATTAGTCGCTCTGTACGCTATCTCCTAGAGGAGTGTAGGAGAGTTCCGTATTACGTGAAGGCAAAGTGTAAAAGACCTATCCGAAATCGCTTCAGATCGCCCATTTGAGGGTGTCAGGCGAGGCGGGCGGAAGGCAGAAACGACATGCCCACCGCGAGGGTGGGCATGGAGTGTGACGGCGCGCTTGGGTCGTTCAGTGAATCAGACCACCAGCGACAACAGCATGATCAGGATGATACCGACCACGGAGAGGATGGTTTCCATCACGGTCCAGGTCTTCAGGGTCTCGGTCACAGTCATGTTGAAGTACTGCTTGACCAGCCAGAAGCCAGCGTCGTTCACGTGGGACAGGATCAACGAGCCCGCACCGGTGGCCAGCACCAGCAGTTCGCGGTTGACGCCCGGCACCATCGCCACCACTGGGGCGACAATACCGGCACCGGTGATGGTCGCCACGGTTGCTGAGCCGGTGGCGATACGAATCACCGCCGCCACCAGCCAGGCCAGCAGGATCGGCGAGATCTGCGCCTGCACGGCCATGTGACCGATCAGGTTGCCCACGCCGCTGTCCACCAGCATCTGCTTGAAGCCACCACCGGCACCGACGATCAGCACGATCGCAGCCACCGGCGCCAGGCTCTGATCCAGCAGCTTGATGATCTGCTCACGGCTGAAGCCGCGGGCCGAGCCGAAGGTGTAGAACGCCAGCAGCAGGGCGAACAGCAGCGCGGCGATCGGGTGACCGATGAAGTCCATCCAGATGCGGAAGATGTGGCCGGTCGGCAGTGCCACGTCAGCGAAGGTTTTCAGCAGCATCAGGAAAACCGGCAGCAGAATGGTCACCAGGGTGATGCCGAAGCTTGGCAGGTTCTCGTTGGTCGATTCCTTGGCGATCTGATCCATCAGGTCCTTGTTCGGCGTGCCGGGAATGCGCTTGGCAATCCACTTACCGAAGATCGGGCCTGCGATGATCGCAGTCGGGAACGCAACGATCAGACCGTAGAAAATGGTCTTGCCGATGTCAGCGTTGAAGATACCGATGGCCAGCAGCGGACCCGGGTGCGGAGGCACCAGGCCGTGTACGGCGGACAGGCCGGCGAGCAACGGGATACCGATCTTGACGATGGACACGCCGCTGCGACGGGCAACGATGAACACCAGCGGGATCAGCAGCACGAAGCCGATTTCGAAGAACAGCGGGATACCCACCAGGAACGCCGAAAACATCATGGCCCAGTGGACGCGATCCTTGCCGAAGCGACGGATCAGGGTCTGGGCGATCTGGTCGGCGCCGCCGGAATCGGCCATCAGCTTGCCGAGCATGGTGCCCAGGCCAAGGATGATGCCGACGAAGCCCAGCACGCCGCCGAAGCCGTCCTGGAACGATTTCATGACTTTGTCGACCGGCATCCCGGAGGTCAGCCCGAGAAAACCGGCTGCAATGGTCAGTGCAATAAAAGGGTGGACCTTGAACTTGGTGATCAACAGCACAAGGCCAATGATGGTCACCAGCGCATCTACAAGTAGATACGTGTCTTGAGTCATACCGAACATGGGGTGTCTCTCCGTTGTATTTTGTTTTTTTGGAGCTACTGCTCAACGCTGTTGTTCACTGCCCTGTGTACACGATTAAGACAGCGCTATCTTTGTCGCTCACGCCAGATCCCGAATCAGGAGCCGGTAAGAGCGGTGGCAGATGGGGTTTGCGATGCGCTCCACCAGGCAGACGCTTGTGCGCCGATGGTTTCGATCGATTGGGTGGCGTCCACGACCAGCGTACGGTCTTCACCGTAGGGCGCTTCGAGGGTGGCGAACTGGCTGTCGACAAGGCTTGCCGGCATGAAATGGCCCGGACGGTGCGAGCAGCGCTCGGTTGCCAGTTCCTTGGTCAGTTCCAGAAACACGAAACCCAGGCCCGGCACGGCAGCGCGCAGGCGGTCACGGTAGATTCGTTTGAGGGAAGAGCAGGTCAGGACCGGTTTTTCGCCGTTGCGCAGCGCGGTCGCGACTTCTTCGCCCAGGCGGGTCAGCCAGCCTGCGCGGTCTTCGTCATTGAGGGGGTGGCCAGCGCTCATCTTGTCGATGTTGGCCTGGGGGTGAAAGGCATCGCCTTCGATGAGGCGGCCGCCGCTGTTCTTGGCAATTTCAGCGCCCACGGCACTTTTGCCGCAACCGGAAACACCCATTACCACGACGGCGCAAACAGCATTTGGAGCAGTAGTCATAAAAACCTCGTCCCGAAGACAGCGCTGTCTTTGCCGAATGGTGTGCAAGTTCGGCAAGACTGTTTCCGGGTGTAGTCATTGTTATGGGTATCTCGCTGATCCATGAGATGCAGTGGCTCCACTCGACACTGTGGTCGAAGAAGTTGCGGGCCTCCGTGAGATAGCGCTACCTTAGAGCCCATCCGACACAATCGCAACCCCTTCGCTTTCACTCCCAATCAGTTGGCAACGCATGATACGCATTGGTTCCCGTTCCACCGGTCGTCCCACCCTTAATGAAGTCGCGAAACTGGCCTCGGTATCGCCCATTACGGCCTCTCGCGCCCTGCGTGGCGTGGCCACGGTGGCGCCTGAGCTGGTGGAGAAAGTGCGGGCCGCAGCCCTGAGTCTAGGCTATGTCGCCAACCCTGCCGCGCGGGCGTTGGCGTCATCCCAGAGTCAGTCAGTGGTGGTGCTGGTGCCGTCGTTGTCCAACCAGTTGTTCATCGAAACCCTGGAAGCGATCCAGACCGTGCTGCGCCCGCGCGGCCTGGAAGTGGTGATCGGCAACTACCACTACTCCCCCATAGAAGAAGAAAACCTGCTGCGCAGCCATCTGGCCAACCGCCCGCGCGGGATTCTGCTCACCGGCTTCGACCGCAGCCAGGCCGCGCAGCAGCTCTTGGCCGCCAGTGGCGTGCCATGTGTGCACATGATGGAGCTGGAC
>CAURWS010000398.1:0-4598 GCA_963528485.1 uncultured Pseudomonas sp.
GAATTGTCCCTGACCGGCTACGAGCCCTCATTAGCTCGCGAGCTTGCGCAAAGCCCGGATGCGCCATGCCTGCATCCGCTGCGCGAGCTCGCGCACCGCCTGGGCTTGACCACCGTCGTCGGCCTGCCCCTGCGCAAAAAGGGCAGCGACGCCATCCTGATTGGCGCGCTGGTGTTTGCTACTCGTGGGGAGCAGGCGATCTATACCAAGCAGCACCTGCAGTCCGGAGAAGACGCGGTGTTCAGCGCAGGCACTGGCGGGGCATTGTTGAACATCGCGGCCGAGCCCATCGCGCTGTCGGTCTGCGCCGATTTCACCCACGCCAGCCACGCGAGCGCGGCGGCTGATGCCGGAGCGGGCGTGTATGCGACCAGCGTGCTCATCAGCGAAAACGGTTACGCCCATGACAGCGCTTTGTTGCAGGGTTATGCCCAAACGCACGCCATGGGCGTGCTGATGGCCAACCACGGCGGCCCCTCTGGGGGCTGGGCGTGTGCGGGGCGCAGTGCGTTCTGGGCGGCAGGTGGGGAGCAGGTGGTCAGCGCAGACGGGACGGGGAATTGTCTGGTGATCGCCCGTCGTCGTGAGGGCGTCTGGAGCGGGGAGGTCGTAGACATAGCCTGATGCGGATCTGAGCATCCCATGTCTCACTTTCTTTACAGTTGGCTATGCTCACGGGCATGGTCAAGGGGTTCGCAAAGCTTGGCCAGTGCTTTTCTTTGGGAAATCTCGAACCTATGCCGAAAGTCTTGAATGGAAATCTCGATGCGCTGAAGGTTCTGCTGGCCGTCTTCGTGGTAGCGCTGCATTGCCATATCCTCGGCGGCAATGACACGACCCTCGGTTACCTGTTGTGCAACGGCCTGCTCCGCGTGGCGGTGCCAACCTTCTTCATCATCAACGGCTTTTATCTCTACCAGACACTGGCGGCAGGCCACTCTTTCACGACCTGGTTCAAGCGCGGCCTGTGGCTTTACCTGTTCTGGATGCTGATCTACAGCCCTCTGTACGTGGAGCCTGCGACCCTGGGCAGCGTCGGCGGCATACTGGCTGTGCTGAAAAAACTGGTGATCGGCTATTTCCACCTCTGGTACCTGACCGGGATGCTCGGCGGTGGCCTGATCCTGTATGTGCTGCTATCGCGCAGCACGACGCTGCTCACACTGTTGGCCTTGTCGGCCTTCGCGATCGGTCTGTTCCTGCAATACGCACGGGTCTATTACGAACTGCCCAACGCCTTCCTGCAGCATTTCAATCAGAACGACTACACAGCCCGGAACTTTGTCTTCATGGGCTTCCCGTTCATGACCATCGGCTACCTGTTCGCCCGGCATCAGGTGACCGAAAAAGTCACCCGTCTGGGCGTCTGGACCGCGCTGGTGCTGGGGCTCTCGCTGATCCTGTCAGAGGCTTACCTCAACCTGGTCTTGCGCGCTGACACCGAGTTGAATTTCGACTTCCTGTTCTCTCTGGTAATCATCGGCCCTGCACTGTTTTTGCTGCCGTTCGTGCATGTCCGGGCGTCCACCAGCACCACACCGGCCAAGGTGTCTTCGGCGGTGTACTACGTGCACCCGCTGTTCATTCTGGGGGCGATGGCGTTGGGGATGGCTTACGGGAATTTGCTGGCGCTGGTGGTCCTGGTGCTGGCGTTTGCGGCGGCCCCGGTGTTGATTCTGGTGAGTCGGCGGGTGAGGTTTGTGCTGTAGCGTTGACGTCGTTATAGACGCCCACGCGTCAGCAGGGATTCGGTCTGTTTCAATCAACCTGACGTCACCCCAGATTCTCCACCAGCCATTGAACAAAACATTTCACCGGCTCGCTCTTCTCGCTGTCCTTGTGGATCAACAAAGCCAGTTAGGCCTGTCAGCCGCGATGACCCGAAGCTGTTCTGGCTGGAGCTGATGAACGAGCAATTCTCGGCTTACGGCGCACCGGGTCTGGTCGCCTCGCGGAACGTCAATCAGACCCGGCGCTCAGCCCAACGCCGCTGACCGCCGCCATGGCCCGCGATTGCTGGCATTGCATCACTGATGCCACAATGCCGCGCCAAGCCTTGCACGCTGAACGATAAGCGCGATTGACGGACCCTCCACTATGCACAGCCCCCCTTGCTGCTCCAACACGTCAGGTCAGCCGCAGAGACGGCTGTCGGGTTGGCTGCGTCGACTGTTGAGTTTCGTGCTGCTCTCGACTCAGGCGGTGTGGGCGAGCCCGGCCACTCAACAGAATGGCGCCGTACAGGTGATTGATGTACAGCTGCGTTGGAGGCATCAGTTTCAGTTCGCGGGCTACTATGCCGCCATCGCACAGGGCTATTACCGCGAAGAAGGGTTGGAGGTGCGCTTACACGAGGGTGGCCCCAATATCACGCCGGTTGAAGAAGTGCTTTCCGGGCGCGCCCAATATGCCGAAGCCAACAGCGAGTTGCTTTACGCACGTTTGCATGGAAAGCCACTGGTCGCGCTTGCGGTAATTTTTCAGCATTCCCCCTCTGTGCTTCTGGCGCGCACTGACCAGGGGGTTCGCACCGTGCACGACCTGATCGACAAGCCGGTGATGCTGATGGATGCACAGACCGATGCCGATTTTCTGGCCATGTTCCGCAGCGAGGGTATACCTCTCGAGAAACTGCAACTGCTGCCAAGCAGCTATCAGGTCGAGGATCTGGCCAACGGCAAAGTGGCGGCCTTCAATTCGTACGGGACCAACGAGCCCTTCTACCTGCAACAGCGCGGCGTGGACTACAACGTTATCTCGCCCGTCACTTACGGGATCGACTTTTACAGCGACATCCTGTTCACCACCCAAGCCGAGATTGATGAGTATCCGCAACGGGTCGAGGCTTTTCGTCGCGCCACGTTGCGTGGCTGGCGCTACGCGATGGACAACCCCGAGAAAATCATCGACCTGCTGCTCAATCAGTATTCAGTGGAGAAAAGCCGCGCGCACCTGGAGTTCGAAGCTCAGGCCATGCGTCCATTGGTGCAGTCCGACTTGATCGAGATCGGTCATATGAACCCGGGGCGCTGGCAACGCATGGCTGAAACATTCCTCGAACTGGGCATGGTCGACAGCATCGACGGTCTGGAAAACTTCATTTACGACCCCAACCCGCCACAGCTCGTCGAGCGGCTGCGCAAGACGATTGTCCTGATCAGTATTGGCGGCGTGCTTGTCCTGATGTTCACGCTGGTGCTGTTGAACGCCCAGCGCCATCTGCGCAAGGAGATCAAGTTACGCAAACTGGCAGAAGAGGAAGTCCGCAAGCTGGCCTTCTATGACAGCCTGAGTGGCTTGCCCAATCGCAACAGTTTTATCCCCTTCGTCAGTCAGAAGCTGCTCGACGCCAGGCGTCGTGGAGAGCATTTGGCCCTGTGCTACATCGACTTGAATAACTTCAAGCAGATCAACGATTGTTATGGCCACCAGGCCGGCGATGCCGTCCTGATCCATGTGGCCTCGGCGATCAAATCCCACATTCGCGAGTTCGAAATCGCCGCGCGCATGGGCGGCGATGAATTTGTCTTGCTGCTCGACGGCGCCCATCACAAACACGACATCCAGCGCATCACCCAGGACATCTGCAAGGCCATCGAGCTGCCCATGCCCTGGAAAGACATGCAGATCAGGGTCAGCGCCAGCCTGGGTGTGGCCTGGTATCCGGAAGATGGCGAGTTGCTCGACGAACTGATATTCAAGGCCGATACCGCCATGTTCCAAAGCAAAGCCAGTCACGCTGCGCAGGGCTGAGCTTTTTACGGTATTGGCGAACGAAGGGCGCGGGTGCGATCAGAAACTCAGACCTGGTCTTTCCCCTCAAGCCTGGCCCGCAACTGCTCTTCCTGCTCCCTCAACTCCGGTGTGAAGTTCTCGCCAAAGTCCTCAACCTCATACAAACGCCGGATTTCGATCTCCGAGTCCGTGGGCATCGGGTTCGGGCATTTGCGGGCCCATTCGATCGCTTCTTCCATCGATTTCACCTGCCACAGCCAGCACCCGGCAACGAGGTCCTGGGTCGGGGTGAACGGGCCTGTGCTGAGCGTGCGGCTGTCGCCTGAAAAAGCCAGGCGTACGCCTGCGGAACTGGGGTGCAGGCCTTCGCCGGCGAGCATCACGCCGGCGTTGACCAGTGCTTCGTTGTAGCGGCCCATGGCGGCGAGCAGTTCGGGGGAGGGCAGTGTGCCAGCTTCGGAGTCGGCGGTGGCTTTGATCATGACCATGACACGCATGTGAGTGCTCCTGAATGGGGTGGCACCCGAGGGATTTTTGTTCTGCGCACTGGAACATCATAGTCAGCCGCTTGCGAAGATCCACACAGCAGCGGGGCGGGAAGATGGAAAAAGCGCCTACATCCCAGTCAGGTCAGACTAGACAGTCGACGTGCTGCTTGACGCTACGGCGCACGTAATAGTTGAAGGCGGCGCTGTGGCGTTTCGGGCGCGATACCCAGTCGTGGGCTTCGTTGCCCAGCTGGGCAGGGATCGGCTGGATCTGCCCGGCGCTCATGGCCAGCAATTGCAGCTTGGCGGCGCGTTCGATCAACACCGAGATCACGCAGGCTTCTTCCACCGTGCTGCCGGTGGACAGCTGGCCGT
>CAURWS010000399.1:0-4590 GCA_963528485.1 uncultured Pseudomonas sp.
GTGTCAGCCAATGATGCAATGACAAGTACAGCGCCATCGCGGGCAAGCGCGCTCCTACGGATGGTGCGGTGGCAGCCGCGAATCAATGCGGCAGATAAACTGTCAGCGTCTGCCCCGGTTTCAAGGCCTGGCCGCTGCGCGGGTTCCAGCGCTTGAGGTGCTGCATCTCGACGTTGAAACGTTTGGCAACCAGATACATCGAGTCACCTTTCTGGATCTTGTACTGCATCGGCTTGCCGTCGGCGCCTTTGGGGCTGGTGTCAGCCTTGGCCACGGCGCGGGACGTACTCTTGGCCGGTTTGCTGGTGTCCTGCATGACCAGGGTCTGGCCGACTTTCAGGTTGTAGCCCGACAGTTTGTTCCAGTGCTGCAGGTCTTTGACTTCAACCTTGTTGATGCGGGCGATCTGGCCCAAGTTGTCGCCTTTTTTTACCTTGTAGGTGCGCGTGCGCGCGGGTTTGTCGTCAACTTCGGCAACTTCTTCGAACACTGGCATCGCCATTTTCATGCCCGGCTGAACCGGAATGGTCAACGCTTGACCGCGTTTTAGATGGTTGCTGGATAGTTTGTTCAGATCCTTGATCGTGTTGGTGGAGACCTTGTAGCGGCTGGCGATGCTGGCCAGGCTGTCGCCCGGACGCACGCGGTATTGCTGCCAGTCCACCAGCTCTTCGGGCTTCATGTTCGACAGGCTGGCGGTGAGCAATTGCGATTTGGAGGTCGGCACCAGCAGGTGCTGAGGGCCATCGATGGTCAGGCGCTTCTTGAACGCCGGGTTGAGCTGCATCAGCTCGTCTTCATCGATGTTGGCCATCTGCGCGACCTTGGACAGGTCCATGCGCTGGTTCAGCTCAACGACTTCGAAGTAAGGCTTGTTGTCGATCGGGCTGAGGTTGACGCCATAGGCCTCGGGCGACATCACCACTTGCGACAGGGCCAGCAATTTGGGCACGTAGTCGCGGGTTTCCTGGGGCAGGGGCAGGTCCCAGTAGTCGGTCGGCAGGTTGAGCTTTTCGTTGCGTTCAATGGCCCGGCTGACAGTCCCTTCGCCGGCGTTATAGGCCGCCAGGGCCAGCAGCCAGTCGCCGTTGAACATGTCGTGCAGCTTGGTCAGGTAGTCCAGCGCTGCCGTAGTGGACGCCGTGATGTCGCGACGGCCATCGTAGAAATTGGTCTGACGCAGGTTGAAGTAGCGCCCGGTGGACGGGATGAACTGCCAGATACCGGCAGCATCGCTGCGCGAAAGGGCCATCGGGTTGTAGGCGCTTTCGATCACTGGCAGCAGCGCCAGCTCCAGCGGCATGTTGCGTTCTTCAAGACGCTCGACGATGTAGTGCATATAAAGGCTGCCACGCTCACCGGCCGTTTCAAGGAACGACGGATTGTTGGCGAACCATAGGCGCTGTTGGTCGATACGCGGGTTGAGGTCGTTGCCGTCTTGCAGCTGGAAGCCTTGACGCATGCGCTCCCAGACATCGTGGGGCGGTGCCAGAGGCGCAGGTTTACGGGCGACGAAGACGGGCTTGGGCTTGACGCTGGCCGGGGACTGCGTGGCATTGGTCGAGCCGCCAGGCTCCAGGCTGCCGGTGGTCTGGCAGCCTGCCAACGTAGCGCTCGCGACCACCGCGATCGCCTGTGCCAACCGAGTCAATGCGTCGGAATTAAAGGTTTTACGTGTAGATGACGACATTGGCTGGTGGATAGTTCCAGTCGAAAATGTCGGGCGATTCTAGAAAGCGTCTTAACAACGGTCAACCTTTCAGAATTTTTGTGCCGATCCACCACCCTATTAGAACTTATCTTTCCAGGCTCGCAAGGCGGCAAAAACCGCTACAGGCGAGGCGTTGTCCGTACCGGTCCGTTCGTCCGCTTTCTG
The DNA here is from genome assembly GCA_963528485.1 of uncultured Pseudomonas sp. GTDB lineage: Bacteria > Pseudomonadota > Gammaproteobacteria > Pseudomonadales > Pseudomonadaceae > Aquipseudomonas. The sequence continues at coordinate 1,877 of CAURWS010000399.1, forward strand.
TTTGACCGACGGCTCGGACACACGCAGAAACGGATTGGTCTTGTGTTCCAGGGCAAGAGTGGACGGCAGGCTGATGCGGTTTTCCTCGCGCCAGCGGGTCACCTGCTCGAAACGGCCAGATACGTCCGGATTGTTCGGCTCCACCGCGACAGCAAACCGCAGGTTGCTCAGGGTGTATTCGTGGGTGCAGTAAACCTGCGTGGTTTCCGGCAGCGCCGCCAGACGGCTCAGCGAGTCATGCATCTGCTCAGGCGTGCCCTCGAACAGGCGACCGCAGCCGGCGGCGAACAGGGTATCGCCGCAGAACAGCAGCGGGGCCTGCGCGTCGGCGTGATAAAAGGCGATGTGCCCCAGAGTGTGGCCAGGTACCGCATGGACGACGAAGGGCAGGCCGAGTACGGTGATCTGGTCCGCGTCGGAAAGGGCGACATCCCGTGCCGGAATCTTCTCGTTGGCCGGGCCGTAGACCTTGGCGGCGGTGACAGTCTTCAGTTCGGCGACGCCACCGGTATGATCGGCATGGTGGTGAGTGACCAGAATGTCGCTCAGTTCCCAGCCCGGATGGGCGTCCAGCCAGGCCAGCACTGGCGCGGCATCGCCCGGGTCGACCACCGCGCAACGCTTGTTGGCATTGTCTTGTAACAACCAGATGTAGTTATCGGTGAAAGCGGGCAGGGCGTCGATCTGTATCATGGCGCGATTCACTTGGCTGGAAACAAAGCGCAATCTTAGAGTCTGAACAGGTTCCAGGCGAGCACCTCTCGCGCAGGACTTCTCATGGAGACCGGAAATGACCGATGAAGCGTTCGCCCAGGCCGACCCCGAGTGGCTTGAGCTGATCAGCTCTGCCCGAGAATGGTTGTCCGGGCCTGTGGGGCAATTGCTGCTCGAAGAAGAGCGACGGGTGCTTGAAGAAGAACTCGAACGCTTCTTCGGCGGCTATTTGGTGCACTACGGCCCGTCGGCGCAAACCCCGCCTGCGGCCAAGCAGGTGCAGCGCAACGTGCGCTTGGGCGCGCCGTTGCCGGGGGTCGAGATCGTCTGTGAGGAACAGGCCTGGCCGTTGAGCGAGCACGCCGCCGATGTGGTGGTCATGCAGCACGGGCTGGATTTCTGCCTGTCGCCCCACGGTTTGCTTCGCGAAGCGGCCAGTAGCGTGCGCCCGGGTGGCCATTTGCTGATCGTCGGCATCAACCCCTGGAGCACATGGGGCATTCGCCATTTCTTTGCCAACGACGCCTTGCGCCGGGCCCGCTGCATTTCGCCATCGCGGGTCGGTGACTGGCTCAACCTGCTGGGCTTCGCGCTGGAGAAACGCCGGTTCGGGTGCTATCGTCCGCCGCTTGCGTCGCTTGCCTGGCAGAGCCGCCTGTCAGGCCTGGAACGTCTGGGCGGTGGCTGGCAGAGCCCGGGCGGCGGCTTCTATTTATTAGTGGCACGCAAACTCGTCGTGGGGCGGCGCCCGGTGCGCCGGCCCCGGCGCGCGCCCATGGGCAAACTGCTGCCGCTGCCGATGGCCAAGGTCAACCGGCATCCTCCTGAGCCGTGAAGCTTGATAGTCGAGAGCCGGGCTCCATCAATTCTGGAACGAGCGTAATGAGCGATACCGATACCGTCGAACTCTTCTCCGATGGCGCCTGCAAAGGCAACCCCGGCCCTGGCGGCTGGGGCGCGTTGCTGGTGTGCAAGGGCGTGGAAAAGGAACTCTGGGGCGGCGAAGCCAACACCACCAACAACCGCATGGAGCTGCTGGGCGCGATTCGCGGGCTTGAAGAACTCAAGCGGCCTTGCGAGGTGATTCTGGTGACCGACTCGCAATACGTGATGAAAGGCATCACCGAGTGGATGGTCAACTGGAAAAAGCGCGGCTGGAAGACCGCGGCCAAGGAGCCGGTGAAGAACGCCGACCTGTGGAAGCAGCTGGACGAGCAGGTCAATCGCCACAAGGTCACCTGGAAATGGGTGCGCGGGCACATCGGCCACCATGGCAACGAACGCGCCGACCAGCTGGCCAACCGTGGCGTGGATGAGGTGCGCGGGATCAAGCATGGCTGATCGATTCAGACACCCGTGTTAACATCCGCGCCTGAAATCGAGGCGCCAGGCAATGACTGCACAAAACATCATCACTGAACGTCGGGTCGTACTCGACACCGAAACCACCGGTATGCCCGTCACCGACGGCCACCGGGTGATCGAGATCGGCTGTGTGGAAGTGATCGGCCGGCGGCTGACCGGGCGGCACTTTCACGTTTACCTGCAACCGGATCGCGACAGTGACGAGGGCGCCATCGGCGTTCACGGCATCACCGACCAGTTCCTGATTGGCAAGCCGCGTTTCGCCGAAGTCGCCGATGAGTTCTACGAATTCATCAAGGGCGCGCAGTTGATCATCCACAACGCGCCCTTCGACGTTGGCTTCCTCAACAACGAATTCGCCCTGATCGGCCAGCAGGATCGCGCCAACCTGGCGAGCTATTGCACGATCCTCGACACCCTGGCCATGGCCCGCGAGCGTCATCCGGGCCAGCGCAACAGCCTCGACGCCCTGTGCAAACGCTACGATGTCGACAACTCGGGCCGTGAGCTGCACGGCGCCTTGCTCGACTCCGAGATTCTGGCAGACGTCTATCTGGCGATGACCGGTGGCCAGACCACCCTGTCGCTGGCGGGCAACAACGATGGTGAGGGCGGGGCGGATCGTCCTTCGGAAG
>CAURWS010000400.1:0-4565 GCA_963528485.1 uncultured Pseudomonas sp.
GCTATGAACAAGCCCTGCACCTGTGGGTGGAATACCCGCTGCACACGCTGATCGCCGAAGAAGACGGCGTGCTGCTGGGCAGCTATTACCTCAAGGCCAACGCCGCGGGCCCCGGCAGTCACGTGTGCAATTGCGGCTACATGGTCTCCCCCCAAGCGCGCGGTCGCGGCGTGGCGCGTCTGATGTGCGAACACTCCCAGCAATTGGCGGTGGACAGCGGCTTCAGCGCGATGCAGTTCAATTCGGTGGTCTCAACCAACGAGGTGGCCGTGGCGCTGTGGAACAAGCTCGGTTTCGAGACCGTCGGCCGTCTGCCTCGCGCCTATCGCCATGCCCGTCACGGCTTGGTCGACTGCCTGGTGATGTACAAATGGCTGGCCGCCATGCCCGCCTCGCGCAAGGCCAAAAGCCCTCTGTTGATCGGGCGCAAGAACATCGAGTCGGTGATTTCCCGCCCTCGACGCAAGACGCCTGACACGCCTGCATGATTTTTCCTCCACCCCGCTGGAACCACGCTTCATCTGCCGCCACTCAGTCCTCACAGTATTGACTGCAAACGGCTGCTGGGCGGCACTGGCCGAACGCTCCCCGTCGACATGACGCTTTTCGCCACCCCCGCGGCGCTTTCAAAACTTGCTGGAATGCCATCTCTCTACGATTCTGTACACACGGCCCGACTCACGCGGCCGCGCTCACAAATACGCGCCGGAGAGGCCAGCATGACGACCGTAGCCGAACTACTGAAACTCAAAGAAAAGCACCAAGATGAAGTTCATACCGTCAGACCGGACCAGATGGTTATCGACGCGATCAAGCTGATGGCCGAGAAAAACATCGGGGCCGTGCCGGTGGTCAGGGATGGCAAGGTGGTCGGGATCGTCAGTGAACGGGACTATGCCCGCAAGATGGAGCTGGCAGGACGCGCCTCGGTGGGCACGCCCATCAGCGACATCATGACCCACGAGGTCAAGACCATTACCCCGCAACACAAAGTCGATGAATGCATGGGCATCATGACCAATGGCCGCCTGCGTCACCTGCCGGTGGTCGAGGACGGCAAGTTGGTGGGTTTGTTGTCCATTGGTGACCTGGTCAAGGAAGCCATCGCCGAACAGGCCCGGCTGATCGAAAAAATGCAGGAATACATTCGCGGCGAGAGTTATTGAGCGGCCTGAGCACCACGCACATCCTTTAGCGGTCCGGCTTGCCGACGGTGGCGTTTTTCAGATTGCCTCCGCCGGCTGGCCGCGCTGCGACAGGGGCCGGAATCACTGCACCGGAAGAAAATTCAGGAACAACAGACTCTGCGCATAGTTGAGGCCAATGCGGCGATAACGTTCGTCGAGCATCTGCGTCAGCAAATCCAGCCGCGCCACGATCTTGCCAAACTCGGTGGCAAAACTCAGGTTGCTGCCCTCCTCGGAAATCTCGTTGGAAAACAGCATCAACTCGCCGTTGGCGTTCTGGCGCTGGCTCAACAGCCATGTTGCCTTCTCGATATTGCGCGCAGCGTTGCTGACGAATTTCGGGTTGATCTGGTCGGTCATGTAAAACTCAAGGCGGCCCCCGTGGGCCGTGACCAACATGCTGCCGATGGCATAAATGAAGGCGCCGACGCGGTCGCCAAGAAACTCGGGGCTGAGGGCATAACTCAGCGCCGCCAGGTCGCGGCGATTCCCCAACTGCGGCAGCGGCTTTTGCTGTTCGATGGCCTGACGCACGTTGCGCTCGGCCGAGCGGGCATCGACGAAGCCTGACTTGCGCCACTCGGAAGGGTTGCGCAGGTACAGCTTGTTCATGAGCAGGTAGAGGCTCTCCAGGTTGTCCTGCATCGCCAGCGTGGCCATACGGTCGACACTGGTCTGAAAGAACTCCTGAGGCCGCGTTTCGCTGAACTGCGTCGCCATGTCCTGCCCGTCCTGGCGAGTACAGCCGACCGGGCCCAGTGCCAACAGGCACAACGCAAGCCACGCGCGAATCGAACGGCGTATGTGGAAACAAGAGGAAACAGAAACCATCAATCCAACGCTTAACAGACTGGACCCCGCGTGGATCGCGGCGTCCCGGCCATGCATAGAGCCGCAAATCAGAAAAAAGTGCGATGAGTGGCTGAAATGTCCCACACCTGCCGGGGAAATCAGGCAAGCACCGGTTGCGAAACAGCGCGATGATTTGACGCCGCCGTCGCCTTTCACCAAGCTAGCCGCCTTCACTTGCTTTCAGGAAACACCCCGCGTGATGACCCCAAGCCTGCACTGGCGTCGCTTTCTGTTCTGCGTCGCTCCGCTGATCGCCCTGCTCGCTGCCTGCGATGGCGGCGCGCCCAAGACCAAGCCTCCCGAGGCCACCACGTATGTCAGCGTCGAGTGGGACAAGCTGCCAGCGGTCAACGACGTCGACCTGATGGCGGGCTACAACAGCTGGTTCTCTGCCTGCAAACGCCTGGCGAAAGATCCGGTGTGGGGCGCCACCTGCGCCCAGGCTGCACAAGTGCCGCAAAATCCGGCTGCGGTGCGCGACTTCCTCAAGAACCAGCTGCAGGTCTACAGCCTGCGCTCCTCCGAACACGGCGCCAATGGCCTGATCACCGGCTATTACGAGCCGATCTACAAAGGCAGTGAGCAGCACAACGATCAGCACCCGGTGGCGATCTATGGCGTGCCGGATGACCTGATCATCGTCAATCTCGACAGCATCTACCCCGAACTCAAAGGCAAACGCCTGCGCGGACGTCTGGACGGTCGTGTGCTGCGCCCCTATGACGACGCCGCCACCATCGGCGAAAAAGGCGTCAACGCACCGGTGCTCGCGTGGCTGGAAAACCCCATCGACCTGCAATTCCTGCAGATCCAGGGCTCAGGCCGCGTCCAGCTGGAAAGCGGTCGCCAGTTGCGCATCGCTTACGCCGATCAGAACGGCCATCCCTACAAACCCGTGGGCCGCTGGCTGGTGGAACAGGGTCAGTTGACCAAGGATGAAGTGTCCATGGGCCGGATTCGTGACTGGGCGATCGCCCATCCTGATCGCGTACACGAGTTGCTGGGCAGCAACCCCAGCTACGTATTCTTCACCCTGCGCCCCGACAGCGACGAAGGCCCGCGTGGTTCGCTCAACGTACCGCTGACCGCAGGCTACAGCGTGGCCATCGACCGCAAGGTCATCCCCTTGGGCAGCCTGCTGTGGCTGTCCTCCACGCGCCCTGACGGCACGCCACTGGTGCGTCCTGTCGCCGCTCAGGACACCGGCGGCGCCATCGCAGGCGAAGTGCGCGCCGACATGTTCTGGGGCACCGGCGATGCTGCAGGCGAGCTGGCAGGCAACATGAAACAACAAGGGCAGATATGGATGCTGTGGCCGAAAGGCACCGCCTTGCCAGACGCCAAACCCAAAACTGAACCCAAAGGCTGAGCCAAGGATCCTCGCAGCATGAGTACAGAAGCGATTGCCGCTGAACAGGTGACGTTGACCGGCAATAACGTAGTGCTGATGCCCTTGCAGACCGAGCACGCCGAACGCCTGCTGCAGGCCGCTGAAGATGGCGAGCTGTGGAACATGAAGGTGACGGTCATCCCCGGCCCTTCCACTGTTGGGCAATACGTCGCCACGGCGCTTGCCGGACGCGAATCCGGAAGCGTCATGCCCTTTGCCGTCGTTCGTCGTGACACCGGGCAGATCGTCGGCAGCACGCGCTTCTGGAAGATTGATCGCAAAAACCGCAAGCTGGAGATCGGACACACCTGGCTGAGCCAGTCCGTGCAGCGCTCAGGGCTGAACACCGAGATGAAATACCTGCTGCTGGAATACGCCTTCGAGGTCATGAAGTGCGTGCGGGTGCAGTTCACCACAGACGAGCTCAACGAAAACTCTCGCGCCGCCATCCTGCGGATCGGCGCAAAACAGGAAGGCATCGTGCGTCACGAGCGCATCATGCCGGACGGGCGCAAGCGCAATTCGGTGCGTTTCAGCATCATCGATGACGAATGGTCAGAGGTGAAAGCGATGCTCAGCGCGAAGATGGCGCGCTTCGCTGGATAGCCATGCGTCGCCCTGTCGCCGGACCGATGGCCTGAAAAACCTTGTCCGGATCGCGTGGGCAGGCATAATCGCTCAATCCCTTGCCAGCAATGAGTAATCAGGCTTTGAAACGTGCGACATCCTGCTCAGATCCCGCCATGGCCAGCAGCTGCGCCAACGGCTCGGTGCGGCGCGCATCGCGTCGACTGGGGCAAATCTATGATGAAGCGTTTCTGCCCTGCGGCCTGAAGGCCACTCAGTACTCCCTGCTCTCGCAAATCGCTCGTAGCGATGAACCCCGGATGCGCGATCTGGCTCAGGCACTGGTCATGGACCTCTCGGCGCTCGGCCACACCCTCAAGCCTCTGGTGCGTGATGGCCTTGTTGAACTGCAGATCGACGAAACCGACCGTCGAAGCCGTCGAGTGCTGCTGACCGAAGCCGGACAGCAGAAATACAAGGAAGCTCGCACGATTTCGGAGCGCGTTTCCCAAGGGGTCGACAAGACCTTCGGAGCAGAAGAGACGATAAAATTGCGCCAGGCACTAGAC
>CAURWS010000401.1:0-4556 GCA_963528485.1 uncultured Pseudomonas sp.
GGCGAAAGCGTCGTGTCAGTCACAAATGAATCGTCTGACACGCCGCATTCGCCAGCAAGCCGGCTCCCACAAGGATCCCATTAGCCCGACCAGACGAGGTGTGGGTCTTAAGACGTACGCCAGGTAATCTCTTCTTCACCATCCACGCTGATGCGAATCCAGCGATCGGCGTCTTCTTCGCTCTCTTCCTCGACCCACGTCCCCGGCGCGCAACGCACTTCGACGTCAAGCGCTTTGAACGCCGCGCGGGCGCAGGCGATGTCGTCGTCCCATGGGGTCTTGTCGCTGTCCAGGCACAGGCTGTTCCACTTACCCACGGCCTTGGGAATCCAGGTCACCGGGATGTCGCCGGCGGTGCATTTCCAGGTCTGGCCGCGCTGGACCCACTCGCTGCACGGGCCGATGTCGGCGGTCAGCCAGGTGGTGATGGCCTTGTGATCGACGTCCGCGTCTTTCAGGTAAATCTCGATATCGGGTTGGCGCATGGATGCCTCGTGTGTGGTCTGAAAATCCATTCGCGGATTCATTCGGGATGGGTCTTCGCGCAGCCGTCACTGCAGAATGAAATAATCGTAGCGCATCGACACCGTCACCTCGAACGGCTCGGCCTGATCGATGACGTTGGCGCGGCGTTCGGCACTGGCGCGCCAGCCGTGTGGCGTCATGGCCAGCAGGTTGGCCCGGTCCTGACCGTCGACCAGCGTCAGCTTGAAACGCAGTGTCTCGCTGTGCTGCAGGACCATGCCTTCAGGCACCAACGCCAGATGCTTGTCATCGGCGTAGTCGCGGACTTCGTCGTACAGGCGCTGACGCAATTCCATCAGGTGTTCGTTGGTCGGTCCTACACGCATCAGGCCACCGCCCGGCGACAGCAGGCGCTTGGCCTCGTCCCAATCGAGCGGGCTGAATACGCTGGCGATGAACTGCACGCTGGCGTCCGGCAGCGGCACGCGGGCCATGCTGGCGATCAACCAGGTCAAGTTCGGGTCGCGTTTGCAGGCGCGTTTGACCGCTTCGCGGGAGATGTCCAGCGCGTAGCCATCGGCATGGGGCAGGGCAGTGGCGATCTGGGCTGTGTAATAGCCCTCGCCACAGCCGATGTCGAGCCAGTGGGCCGGGGCGCGCTCGGCGGCGAGCTCCGCCAGACGCTTGGCCACTGGCGCGTAATGCCCGGCGTTGAGGAAGTCCCGGCGCGCCTCGACCATCGCCTGGTTGTCACCCGGGTCGCGGCTGTTCTTGTGCTGCACCGGCAGCAGGTTCAGGTAGCCCTGACGCGCGCGGTCGAAGCGGTGGCCCACCGGGCACACCACGCCGTTGTCCGCTGCGTCGAGCGGGGCAGAGCAGATCGGGCAGGCCAGCATCAGGCGAGCAACTTGACCAGGGTCTGGTAGTAGATCTCGGTCAAGACATCGAGATCGCTGGCCAGAATACGCTCGTTGACCTGGTGGATCGTCGCGTTGACCGGGCCCAGTTCCACGACCTGTGTGCCGAGGGTGGCGATGAAACGGCCATCGGAAGTGCCGCCGCTGGTGGACGCCTTGGTCTCGCGGCCGGTGACGTTCTTGATGCTGGCCGAGACCGCATCGAGCAGGGCGCCGGGTTCGGTGAGGAACGGCAGGCCCGACAGCGCCCACTCCACGTGCCAGTCCAGATCGTGCTTGTCGAGGATGTCGGCGACGCGCTTCTGCAGGCCTTCGACGGTCGACTCGGTCGAGAAGCGGAAGTTGAAGATGGCCGTCAGGTCACCGGGAATCACGTTGGTCGCGCCGGTGCCCGCGTTCAGGTTGGAGATCTGGAAGCTGGTCGGCGGGAAGAATTCATTGCCTTCGTCCCAATGCTCGGCGGCCAGTTCGGCCAGCGCAGGGGCGGCGAGGTGGATCGGGTTCTTGGCCAGGTGCGGATAGGCCACGTGGCCCTGCACACCCTTGACGGTCAGGGTGGCGCCGAGGGAGCCGCGACGGCCGTTCTTGACCACATCGCCCACCAGCGTGGTGCTCGACGGCTCGCCGACGATGCACCAGTCCAGGCGCTCCTTGCGCGCCGCCAGACGTTCGACCACCGCCTTGGTGCCGTGGTGCGCCGGGCCTTCTTCGTCGCTGGTGATCAGGTAGGCGACCTTGCCCTTGTGGTTCGGGTAGTCGGCGACGAAGCGCTCGGTGGCGATGATCATCGACGCCAGACTGCCTTTCATGTCTGCTGCGCCACGGCCGCAGAGCATGCCGTTGTCATCGATCAGCGCATCGAACGGGTCGTTCTGCCAGGCCTTTACAGGGCCGGTCGGCACGACGTCGGTGTGACCGGCAAAGCACAGCACCGGACCGTCCTGGGTGCCATGGGTCGCCCAGAAGTTGTCGACGTCTTCGATGCGCATGGGCTCCAGCGTGAAACCGGCGTCGCCCAGGCGTTTCATCATCACCGTCTGACAATCGGCGTCGAGCGGCGTGACCGATGGGCGACGGATCAGGTCGCAGGCGAGTTGCAGAGTGGGCGAGAGATCGGCTGGGGCTGTCATGAAAGGTCCGCAAAATGAATGTGTTAACCCTGTAGGAGCGCGCTTGCCCGCGACACGGGTGCGTCAGGCTCGACATCTCTGAGGGGCCAGCCGCAATCGCGGGCGAGCGCGCTCCTACAAAACGGCAGACATCTTAAAGCAAAACGGCGACCCGAAGGCCGCCGTTTAGTACAGCGCACAATTGTTTCAGGCCGTGGCCGGCTCCTCGGCTGCCTTGGGTTTTGGCAGTGACGACAGGAAGGCCATGATCAGCGCCGCCAGATACGGCAGCGACTGCACGAGTAACATGATCACCCAGAAGCGCACGTCATTGCTCGGCAGGCCCTGTACCAGGCAGATGCCCAGCGCCGCGCCCCACAGCAGCACCATGATGAACAGCTCCTCGCGGGCCTCGGAAATCGCGACCAGCAAGCCATGGCTGTCGGCGTTTTTCGGGGTGCGGAAGAACGGGATGCTGGTGGTGAAGAAGCCGTACAGCACCGCCTTGGCGATGGTGTGCGACAACGCCAGACCCGCCAGCGCGGCGTAGAACGCGTCCTTCAGGTTCACGCCCACGGCGCGACGGTAGAGGAAGATGATCTTGCCGACCTTGAAGAAGAACAGCGCCAGCGGCGGGATCGCGAAGATCAGCAGCGGCGGATCGACCCGGTTGGGCACGATGATCATCGCCGCCGACCACAGCAGCGCACCGACCGTGAAGAAGATGTTCATGCCATCGGCCACCCACGGCAGCCAGCCCGCGAGGAAGTGATAACGCTGGCCGCGGGTCAGCTCGGTGTCCTTGCCGCGCAACAGGCTTGCGGCATGACGCTTGATGATCTGAATCGCGCCGTAGGCCCAGCGGAAACGCTGCTTCTTGAAGTCGATGAAGGTATCCGGCATCAGACCCTTGCCGTAGCTGTTGTGGGCGTAGGCGGCGGAATAACCCTTCTCGAACACCCGCAGACCCAGCTCGGCGTCTTCACAGATACACCAGTCGGCCCAGCCCAGTTCGTCCAGCACCGAGCGGCGGGTCATGGTCATGGTGCCGTGCTGGATGATCGCGTCACGGTCGTTGCGGGTCACCATACCGATGTGGAAGAAGCCTTTGTATTCCGAGTAGCAGAGCTTCTTGAACGCGCTTTCGTTCTGGTCGCGGTAGTCCTGAGGGGACTGCACCACGGCGATTTTCGGGTCGGCGAAGTGCGGCACCATGTGTTTGAGCCAGTTGCGGTCGACGCAGTAGTCCGAGTCGATCACGGCAATGACTTCTGCGTCCTTGGCGGTGTGCGGAATCAGGTAGTTCAGCGCGCCACCCTTGAAGCCCGCCAAGGGCGCGACGTGGAAGAACTTGAAGCGCGCGCCGAGCATTTCGCAGTGGGCCTTTACAGGCTCCCAGACGGCCGGGTCCTTGGTGTTGTTGTCGATCAGCAGTACCTCGAAATCCGAGTAATCCAGCGCCGCCAATGCGTTGAGGGTCTGTTTCACCATCTCCGGCGGTTCGTTGTAGCAAGGTACGTGCACCGAGACTTTGGGTCTGTAGGCCGTGTCCGTGTCGATTGGCAGGAATTCACGACGGCGTTTGTGCGTCCATACCGCTTCGGCCAGTTCATGGGCCTCGGTGAGCAGGACGATAAACACTCCGAATGCACCCAATGCCAGCAAGAAGCCCACCAGCAGGCTGAACCAGGTGCTGTATTGCTGGCTGTAGTCGTAGCCGATCCACACCAGCACCGAGCCGCACAGAAACGCCGTAAAGGTCAGGAAGGTGCGGCCCCGTTGACGCAGGGCCGAGCCGTCGATCAGCAGCAGGGCCAAAGCAAGCATCGCCAGCACCGCCGAGCCGATGGCCAGCACGCGCCACTGCGGTATCGCCACCACCGGGCCTTCGAAGTTGAATTTCTGCTGACGGGCCGCGTTGTACACACCCCAATAGGCGCCCACCGAGCCTTCGTCGCTGGCTTTCCACGGCTGGTCGAACGCTTCGATGACGAAGTAGTTGAAGCCCTGGCGGTTCAGTTTGTTGACCAGCGTGCGCAGGTAGATCGCCTGATCGGCCTGGGTT
>CAURWS010000402.1:0-4551 GCA_963528485.1 uncultured Pseudomonas sp.
GCCATAGCCTTTCTCCGTGCAGAAATCAAATGCCCAGCAGCCATCAATGACTGCGTTCATTCCTTCACCAGCCCAGCAGCAGCTCGCACAATTGCACGGCGTGTTGCAGCCATTGGATCATCGCCATGGGACTCTGCGCGGCCGTGGTCAACCCTCCGCTGAATAGGAGAGCCTGGATACACCTCAGAGATGTTTCCTGTCGAGCCATTTGCAGGACAGACCGTCAGGCCAAGCTTCACCGCGAGGCGGAACGCGTCACCATCATCAGTGAGAGGGTTCCAGGACGCGCAGTCCATACCGAAGCCAGACTTATGTAGGGCAGCGCCGCCATGATGGTAAGAGTCATGGTCATAGATGAATTCGGACCACTCTGTGTACTCATCAAGCCCGGCAGCCTTCGCGGCCAATCTCAATAACTGCTCGTCACTCATATTCACGCCTTCGCCTCCATCAGCCGCGCGAGGCGGTCTTCGTAGGATTCTTCGCCGGTCATGCAACTTCTCCCTTGAGCAGTCGAGCAAGACGCTCCTCGTACGGCTCCTCACCACCCTCATCGCCGATGTTGAACGCCTGTCGCTGGGCCTTGATGATCTTGAGCTGGGCATCCAGGCCAGTGTTTACCGACCGCGCGTACTCACCGTGGGTGTCTTCGTTCACTTCCAGAGCGGTGAGGCCTGACTCCAGCCTGTCCACCAAACTCTGCCACCGGGACAGCGCAGCGATGTGCGTGAAGACAAGGTTCGATGCGTCGGTAGCTTTCTCTTCGACTATCTCCTCATCTTCGCGCAGACCTACCTGCGCAGTGCGCGAAGTCATGCGCGAAATCTTGGCCCGAGTTGCCGCAGCTACCTGATTTGTAAGGTCTCTAGACCATTCGGCGACCTTCGCGCGGCTGCGCAATGTGCTCTCGCTGATACCGTGCTTCTCGGCTACTCCACGCACTGACAACTGGCCTGCACGGTAATCTTCTTCGATGGCTGACCAGTTTGGCTCCGACTTAGAAGAGGACATGTTGCATCACCGGTTTTGGAAGCATCTTGTCTTCGAGCACCCGCATGAGATGATCCATGGTCGCTTTGCGGAATCTCCTCTCGGCGCCAAAAGGAACCGGGATAACTCCTGCATGATCACAAGCCTCACAAATCAACTGATCGTCTTCGATTGATCCGCACGACGAGAAGACCAGAGCCTTGCGCAGCGAGCTTATGCCAGGATTGTTCATGCCGATCTGCATGGCATAGCCAATGACCTGCCCAATACCAGCAAGCAAAGCCTGATGTCCATAAGCGCCATCCTTCAGCTCTACGACCGTTGCAGACCCGTCGCTGTGGTAAAGCATGAAATCAGCCCTACCCCTGCGAACTTGAAACTCTGGCTGCCAACTTAGTATTGGCGGCACGCAACCATCGAAAATTCGCTCATGAGCATTGTCCGCCACCAGCATGAGTGTAAGGGCACCTGAAAGGTAAGCTTCGCCCTTCTTGTCGAGGTAGTGATAGATGACGCTTGGAAGGCCGGCTTTCTGACATAGACCTTTGAATACCTCCCACGACGTCGGCGAAAGGCACTCTCTGGGGGCGACTGGATATCCGCTTTCCCATACTGTTTTGCTCATAGCACTGCTCCCGTGCTTGATGTTATTTACCACTTCCACAGCGAGCGCAGAGGCTTCGCCATGTTTCCTCGGTTCACCACGCAGATATAGGTGATGCAGAAGGTGTAAACGACCAGGCCCATTTCAGCGTATGCCGATAGCTGATCAAACTTGGATGCGCCCTGGAAGAACATGTAGCCACTTGATGCAGCCAGCAGGATTGCCAGCGCAGTGGCGCGCATGTTGGTTCGTGCACCATTCATGTACGAGACGATCGACCAGACCGTAATCACGTTCATGGTCAACCGCAGGGAAAGGCAGGCCGGGCCGTACCAGAACTTGATGAAGCTGACCGTTGGGGCCATGTGCATGGCCATCAAGTCGTACCAGCTCGATTCACTGACCATCATCGCCTCTCTTTAGAATAGGAATTCTGTTCAAGATGTTGGATAGCCATTGCGGAAGCGGTGCGTCGTTTCGAACGGTCAAGTTGAGGGCGCCGATGATTGCAGCCGCAAGTGCTGAAATGAGGATCGCAACAGGCATAGCCCATGCAGCCCAGTTAATGGACTGTCCGAGCGCGGAGCCCGTTGCATATCCAGCTCCCCAAGAAGCAATTAAAAGTGAGATTTTGCGAAGTGTCTGTTCGAAGCCTGTGCCCTTTTGAGGGTCTGGAAAGGCGAGAAAGAAAAAGCAGCCAAACGATGCCCCGCTGGCGGCTCCTGGGTGTAACTGCTCGACAACGCTCCATACCCACAGAGCGAGAATCAGCCAAACCGACCCTGCACCATGTGGGTCATTCATTTTCCAGCTCCGTACTGTCATGTTTTCTCATCGCTGGCCTCGGGCTCGCCCGGCTACTGCTGTCCGGATCTCATAACTACGAGGCTATGTGACTAGATTGCCAGCACAACCCTTGCGCCTGCTCCCCGAGTCACATGGACTGAATGCTCAATCACACGGGGCACTTCACATGACTGCGAAAAACTTTATCGGCTCTACCCGCGACTCTGCGTACATGGCGATCACAGAGGTGATGGGCATTGCTGCTGACGCCATGGACCAGAACCAATCCGACGCCCTGCTGGTGATCAGCCTGTCCGGCGCGAGCGAGAACGCCATCGTCGGCGGCACCTTGGACTCCGAGAAGATCACCCGCCTGCAATCCTTGGTCGACGAACTGAAGTGGCGTGCCGCCGCGGAAGGCGACGGCGACAAGGTTCTGCACGTCTGGCGCTAACCGTGCATCTTCCAGCCTGACATGAAGGTGCTGCGCCTCAACTCTGGGGCCAGCGCCTCTTTCCAGTTATCCCCGCGCAGTCGCCGCATCTTCACTGTCTGCCACTTCAAGCCCCTTCTGACTGCCCATTCCATTGCGGGCATCGTTATGCCATCCAGAGTTACCAGCGTGGCGCCAGCACAGATCGTGCTGCGTATCGGCCTGCGTGGGATCTGGATAACCAAGGCGGTGAAGTCGATGGTGAGTTGCTGCGGCGACTGCTGGATCATGGTTACCTCCTAATGCTCGCAATCACTGGGAATTTCCTAGCAGCCCGGCCGCTCTCAAAATCTTGCTCTGATCGTACGAATGCAGCTCGGGAACGTTTTGAGGGTCGGCGACAAGCGGGAACTTCACCTCCAAGCACGGATGGTTGATGCCGTTAGCTCTGAGAATCTTTTGCATCGATTCGCAGGCACGAGTCATCTGCACCATTCTCTGCGACAGCTGTTGAACGGAACCCTGCAGCCTCTGGATCTGTTGTTCATGGGTCATGCCACCTTCCCCTTCAGCTCTTTGGTCTTTGCCCGGTACAGCGCGGTCAGCGCCTTCAGATCATCGATCGTGTATTTCTTTGGCTCATGTGGGCCTTCCAGCCATTCCACTTTCTCGGCGCCGATGCGCTGCACCAAGCTGATCCGGTAGTTCACGATGTCGCCGGACTTGTGCGTGTTGCATGGCGAGCACTGCAGGTGGCAGTTCAGCGGTTCAAAGCGGAGTTCTGGCGCGCTTGCGACCGTGCGGTAATGGCCGGCGTCATTCTTGCCCTGGTGGAATCGACCGCAGCTGATGCAGGGCTGGGCGGCGTCCCGAGCACGCACCCATGCGTTGAAGGCGACCTGCGTTTCCTTGAGGAAGTCGCTACGGCTCTTCAGCTTTTCCTTCCGAGCCTTGATGTCCTTACGGTCCAGATCTGCCAGCGCCTTGCGGGCTTTCTCCTGATTTACCGGGTTGCGCGCCTCTGCCAGCGCACAGGATGGGCTGCACACCTTCTGCCCCAGTCGCTGCGGGATGAACTGAGTGCCGCAGGCGGCGTTCACGCAGCGCTTCTTCCGGCGTGCCGGCGGCGACTTCTTCACTGCCTGTCCGATCACAGCCCACCCCCAAACTGAACGGCGTTGGGCTGGGCGTGATACCCGGCTTCCAGGATGGTGATCAGGTGGCTGATGAGGTCCTTAAAGGTCTTCACACTGGCACCTCGAGAGACTTGGCTTGCTCTTGGGCAAAGTCGCCGCGCAGGGGCATGAGATCGCGAGGGCGCTCCAAGGCAACATCCAGGTTGCTGAAACGGACTATCCAGGCGTCCTCGTGGTGCCTGTTACCAAGTTCCGGTCCGCCCTGATACCCCTCAAATCCACCCGCTTTTTCTCCCGGACGCAGAAAAGCTACGCATTCGACGCAATTCCCTGTGTTAGGGCCGCGTACGATCAGCGCTAGGTCACCTGGGTTGAATTGATGGCTCATGCGTAGCTCCCAATCATGTCGGCAGCAGCCTGGGCGGCCTGCTCAGTTTCGAAATGCGCAGACAGCACCAGCCGCCAGCAGGCGCTGAAGACGTCGCGGTAAAGGGGTTCGAACTCGGTGTCATCCATCGACGCCCAGCTGATCGACTTGCGCTCCTTGCGGATGCCGTCAGGCGTCTGCACCAAGTGGAAGTGCCCAGCCTCGATGGTGATCC
>CAURWS010000403.1:0-4549 GCA_963528485.1 uncultured Pseudomonas sp.
TACTGAGTCGTTTCGCTGCGCTGCGTCCCACTTTCGCCATCAATGTAGGTGACCGTTTGTTGATGGGGAAGCTGGCACCAGGCTGGCTGGTCCTCCCAGTTCGTGTCAGGTTCAATGCCGAAGGTGGTCTGGTTGTGGACCTCGCAGACGCCGCGCTTGACGACTTCAGAGGTGAGCAGGTGGAAGCGGTTCCAGGTGCGAGTGATGGTCGAGAGTACTTACACGACTGGGTCGGTCTGGGTTTCGACCACATCGTAATCGTAATCCTGTTCGACTTCGTAGAGGTTATCCCGCCCTCGCTTCCAGTCGAACGCCTGATCGCTGCCGTAGCCCAGGAAGTTGTGGACGCTGGACCATTCATAGGTGCGGGTCAGTTCCGTGTCCGGTGTACCGGCCATGTGTTTCCACTCGACAACGCGAGGCAGGACCTCAAAGGGTGCACCTTCCGGTAACTGATGACCTTCGTCTCCCGTGCCCCAGGTGACTGCGTCCGATGCGCCCAGCGGGCTGGTGAGGGACATCGGCAGCAGCAGGTGGTTGGACGCGTTCAGTTCGTGGTGGTCATAGATGATGCTGAACGGCTTTTCGATGCCCGGCAGATACACATCGCTCAAGGTGTCGTTGGCCATTTGCAGGCGCAAGGTTTTGGCCTGTGCTCCAGGCACCACGAAGCGGACCTCGCTTTCATCGCTTTGCACCTCCAGCAGCGTGCGGTATTCGTCACGAATGCGTTCGAGGATGAAGTCTTCGTTGGCGAACGACGCCCACTCGATAAACAGACGCCGACCTTCCGGGCTGCGGATTTCGCTGACCAGATAGCGGGAGCTGTCTTCTTGCTGCGTCAGAAACTCGGTCTGACCGGTTTTGTGATCGATCCTGAAAACCGTGTCGCTCTGACAGGTCACGATCATGGATTTGAGCTTGGCGTCGAGCAGCACCACTTCATTGCCAAGGGAAAAGTCGGAGTTCTCCATGTCGATGGCAAAGCTTTCGCCCGAAGACAGGCGCAGTGAAGGTGCATCCTGATACAGGTTGATTTCACTCAGGTCCAGCGACCAGCCAAGCCCAAAACCACGGTTGCGCGTAGAGCCCAGAACACCAAACGAAAGGGTGGGCGACAGGGCAGGGCCGGCGAGCTTGTTGGCGGCGATGAGCGGGAGCTGGAACGCCAGGGTGAACTGACCGGTGCGGGCATCGACACCGGTTTTTATGAAGTCCATGAAGTTGGTGGCTTGTGTATGAAGTGTATCTACAGACATGTTCTCTTCACTCCGAAGTCGGCTTTGAAACGCTGATGCGTGCATGTTCCCTCAGCGCGAACATGCACGTTCCCTATGAAGCCAGGATGATCAGATCACGATGAAATCAAGGAGGTTGCCATTGCTTTGCTGCGTCATCTCGATCTTGTGTTCATTGCCGTATTGATCAAAAAGACCCCACTGCGATGTCCTGTTATGGGCACCGCTGAGTGTCACAGGGCCAAAGGTTTTGATTCGGATAATGACCATGCTGCCAGCGCGGCGGTGTATGGAAAGAACAGTCGTCGGAGCCTGGAATGTTCTACGGTCACTGACTTCATAAGCGATATGGGTGTAACTTCTTGGTTCGCCGTCTGATAACCACCCATCGTCTTCTACAGTGTGCTGATAATAGGGAGTGCCCGATTCGGGGCCGTAGGGGACCGAAGCCACCAGCTTGAGTGTTCGGCTTTTCAAGAAGAGTTGATAGACATCGTAATCCCATTCTGTGGCGTTGACCGTGTGCTCGTGGTTATCTTCAACCGAGAGCGTCATGTCTTCGCGGGTCAACCTAAGCGGAGTCAGGGTTTCGATGGTTATTGCAGAGTTGAACTTGCTGGTATGGCTGACGTAATGCGTCGCCTCATCCTTGGTGATCGCCGCGTAGACAACGTCCAGCGTTCCACCCGAACGGGTCGATGAAACGTAAAATTTGCGCCGCAGCGTGTTGGCGGCAATCAATGGCGCTGGAGGTGCACCGGTGTCAGCGTAATACTCGAAGCGTGTATCCCGCTCGGTGGATATGTGCAACTCACCGCTTAACGCTTGATAAGCACCGTTATCGTCAAGCGTGACCAGCCGGATGCTGTCCAGTTGTTCGTCAGTGATGTCTACACCTGCTTTCGGCGTGACGGTTACGGATACTTCCAGCTGGTGGCGCCCGTTGCCAAAGACTTTGTTCGAGTTGGAGGAGACGTGGATATTGAATTTGGTAATCCAGTTTGTATCGTTTGCCGGGTTCATTTTCTAACCATCCTTGGTTGTTAAAGGTGAACCCAGAATAGGCAGCAGTCCCCCCGCCCGGTGATATACATATTTATATCGTGGGGCATGCTTCATTACGGGTTGTTTCATGTTAGCGGTGGACGGCATCACGGACATTTTTCGTCCCCAAACCCGGCAGCGCCAGCCCATTTCTGCCGAGCGTCATCACCGTCCATGCCGGACGCGTTGGCGAACGGCGCCGTTTCCACTACATTGGGAGCCTTGCCAGATGATTGAGGTGCGTCCCGATTTCACGGGAGGCACGACCGGCCAGCGGTGCGCCGCAGATCCATCACGCCGGACAGGACGACCTTCACCCGATGATGAACCAACCTCATATAGACGGATCTATCCAGCGGCTGCGGTTCAAACGCTTTGCCTTGGCAGCCGGCACCTATGTACTGCTGATCGTGCTGGTCTGGGTGGCCTACTGCGCGGGCTATTACGATGCGAATTTCTTCAGCCTGTGGCTGACCACAACCCTCGTGCTGCTGTCTCAGGGCGCCCTGAGCCTGGTGTTCTTCGGCGAATACAACAAGCGCTTCAAAGACCCCAGCCTGACCGAATTTCAGGTGCTGATGGGCCTCGGCTGGCAGACTTTTCTGCTGGCGCATCTGGACGCCGCCCGCGGCACGTTTCTGGTGCTGTATGTGCTGGTGCTGCTGTTCGGTCTGTTTCATCTGCCTCCGAAAAAATTCATTCGCTGTGCGATTTTCGCGCTGCTGGGTTTTACCGGCTTGAATCTGTGGGATGCCTCCCATGAACAGCTCGACGACCCTGGCCTGGCCGCGCTGCAGACGTGCGCTCTGTTCATCGTGTTGGGCTGGCTGTGCCTGTACGCACGCTTGGTGCAGAGCTCGCGACAGCGCATGCATCAACACAGGATCACCCTGCAGGCTCACCAGGAAACTCTTCGCGGCATGATGTTTCAGCTCGAAGAACTCGCCTCCACCGACGAGCTGACCAACCTCTACAACCGACGCCACTTCCTGCGCCTGGCCACCCGCGAGCTGGAGAACATGGACGGCTCCTGTGCGGCCGGTCTGGCGCTGATCGACATGGACCACTTCAAGCGGGTCAACGATGTGTTGGGCCACGCAGCCGGGGACCGTGTGTTGCAGGAGTTTGCGACCACCGCCAGCCAGTGCCTGCGCCCCGATGATGTGCTGGCGCGTTATGGCGGCGAGGAATTCGTGCTGCTCATTCCGCGCTGCACCCGTGCCCAGTTGACTGACTGTTGCGAGCGCGTGCGTCAGGTCTTCGAGCAGGTACAGATCGCGGAATGGCCCGGGCTGACGCTGAGTCTGTCGGTGGGCATGACCCTCATCGAGCGCGGCGACGATATGGATCGCGCGCTGCAACGTGCCGACCAGGCGCTGTATCGGGCCAAGCACCATGGCCGCAACCGATGCCACGGGGCTTGGGACTACGTCGATGCCTGAGCTGCGTGCAGGTGAGCGGCAGTGGTCGGTCACAATGGGTAGTAATTTGCTCGATGCCTTGAACGGCGCCGGAGTGTCGGTGCCTTACAGCTGTCGGGCGGGCAGTTGTCATGCCTGTCTGGTGCGTTGCGTGGCTGGAGAGCCGCAGGATGCGCTGCCCGAAGCGCTGGACGCGGCCAAGCGAGATCAGGGTTGGCGTCTGGCTTGTCAGTGCCGGGTGGTGGACGATCTGACCGTTGAGGTCTTCGACCCGCAGCGCGACGGCTCGCCAGCCCGCGTCAGCGCGTGCGACTGGCCAACCCCCTCGGTTTTGCGCCTGCGTCTTGAGGCCGAGCGCCCGCTGCGTTATCGCGCCGGGCAACATCTGGTGCTGTGGACCGCGAGCGGCGTGGCGCGTCCCTATTCGCTGGCGAGTCTGCCGGGTGAGGACGCATTTATGGAATTTCATATCGATTGCAGCAGGCCCGGCGCCTTCGCTGATGCTGCCCGAGTGTTGAAGCCTGGCGATGCGATGCGTCTGGGCGAGTTGCGCGGTGGGGCGTTGCACTATGACCCTGACTGGCAGGAGCGGCCGTTGTGGCTGCTGGCTGCAGGAACCGGGCTGGGGCCGCTGTGGGGCATTTTGCGCGAGGCGTTGCGTCAGCAGCATCAGGGGCCGATTCGGGTGATGCATGTGGCGCGGGAGCATTACCTGGCTGACGCGCTCGAGGCCCTCGCGCGTGAGCATGATCAGTTACAGGTTGAGCTGATCGACGCCGAGCAGTTTCAGACCGCGCTTGCAGGGCTGCGGATCGCCTCACGCCAGACCGTTGCGCTGGTATGTGG
>CAURWS010000404.1:0-4545 GCA_963528485.1 uncultured Pseudomonas sp.
CGCCGCTCAGCACCGCTTGAACCCGGAACCGATCGGCGAGGGGTTTGGGAACGCCGCAGGCCAGCGTGGGCAGATCCCGTCCGAATGCGTATGGCGAAATATGGAACGCTTGTTCCTCGCGTTGCTTGAGATCTTCCATTGCCTGCCAAAGGGAGCGTGTGTATACGCCGATCCCGTCCAGATGTCCTTCCCGCTCGCATCCCGCCCAGACAGTGCAGCTCAAGCCAATTTCCATAGGTGTTTCCAATCTAACCCGGTGCATCATGAAATAAGTGCGCGAGCCTAGCATGAGTCGGGCTGCCAGGCATTTCCTCCGTCATATGATTCCACTACGCCATTGCCTTTCCTCCCCCAACCCCTCACCATCTCCCTTTGTTATCCATTTGCCTAATGGACTAGACGAATTGGCCTCACCTTCCGCCCACAAGCGCCCCGGATTCTGGCTGCTGCTTGCGCTTGCACTGACGTGCACGGCGTGTGCGAGCTATCTGAGCGCCGATTGGGATTTTTCGTTGATCAGCCGTCGTGCCGAGTCGCTGTACGGCCCGGTGGGGGCCGGCAAGCAGCGCATCGATGCGTGGCAGAACCTGCTCTCGACCGAGAAGCAGATCAGCGAACTGGACAAGCTCAAGGTGGTGAACGCCTTCTTCAACAAGCAAATGCGCTATGAGGAAGACATCGACCTGTGGCACGAGGTTGATTACTGGGCCACGCCCATCGAGTCGTTGTGGAAGGGCGCAGGCGACTGTGAAGACTACGCCATCGCCAAGTATTTCAGCCTGCGTCGCCTCGGCGTGCCCAGCGAGAAGCTGCTGATCACGTACGTCAAAGCCTTGCGCCTGAACCGCGCGCACATGGTGCTGACCTACTATTCGAGCCCGAACGCCATGCCTTTGGTGCTCGACAGCCTGATCAATGAAATCAAGCCTGCCAGCGAGCGGCAGGACCTGTTGCCGGTGTATTCCTTCAACGCCGAAGGGCTGTTTTTGCCGGGTGCGCAGGGCAACAAGAAAGTGAGCGATACCAAGCGTCTGTCCCGCTGGCAGGACGTGCTGAAGAAAATGACCGCCGAAGGCTTTCCCCCAGAGCCTGAGAACTAGGAGTACCGATGTCTCTTTTCAAACAGCTGTTGATCGCTATCTGTCTGTTTCTGGTGGTCGCGTTCGCCGGCAGTTTTGTCGTCAGCCTGGAGAGTTCGCGCGCGCAGTACGTCAATCAGCTGCGCTCCCATGCGCAGGATGCGGCGACCTCGCTGGCGCTGTCGCTGACGGCCAATATCGACGACCCGACGATGGTCGAGCTGATGGTCACGTCGATCTTCGACAGCGGCTATTACGCCAGCATCCGGGTGGTGGATCTGGCGACCAATGCCGTGATCGTCGAGCGCAGCGCCACGCCTGACAATCAGGGCGTGCCGCAGTGGTTCATCAACGCCATCGGCCTGGAGCCTGCGGGGGGCGAGGCGATTGTCAGTCGCGGCTGGCAGCAGACCGCGCGGGTCGAGGTGGTCAGCCATCCGATGTTTGCCCTGGCCAAGCTGTGGCAGAGCGCCCTGGGCAGCCTTGGCTGGCTGGTGGTGTGCGGCCTCATCAGTGCGATGCTTGGCGCCGTGCTGTTGCGTCGCCAGCTCAAGCCGCTGGATTACATGGTCGCGCAATCCCAGGCCATCGGCCGTCGCGAGTTCCTGACCCTGCCCGAGTTGCCGCGCACCCCTGAGCTGCGCCGTGTGGTGCAGGCGATGAACCAGATGGTCGAGAAGCTCAAGGCGCTGTTTCAGGAAAGCACCGAGCGCAGTGAAAAGCTGCGTATCGAGTCCTATCAGGACAGCCTGACGGGGCTGTCCAACCGCCGTTATTTCGACATGCAGCTCAAGGCCCATGTCAGTAATCAGGAAGAGCATCGCGCCGGTTACCTGTTGCTGTTGCGGGTTCAGGATCTGGCGGGCCTGAACCTGCGTCTGGGCGGCAAACGTACGGACGCCTTGCTGGTCGCCGTCGCGCAGGTGCTGGTCAAGCTGAGCGACAAACACCCCAAGATGCGTAACCTCATCAGCCGTTCCCGGGGTGGCGAATTTGCGGTGCTGGCGCCGGGGATGGCCCATCAAGAGGCGCTGGCGCTGGTCCGCGATCTGGAGCAGGCCCTGCATGCGCTGGGCGCGACAGGTGCGTCCGACGTGCAGCCGGTTGCCCACATGGGCCTGGCGCCTTACACGCCAGGTGAGGCGCCGCTGACCTTGCTGGCCTTGGCGGACCAGGCGCTGGCGTTGGCCGAAACCCAGGGCGAGCAGACCTGGGCGTGCGTCGAGAACGGCGTGGTGACCAACGTCGGCGACGACGAACACACTTGGCGTCTGGTGCTGGATTCGGCATTGAGTAAAGGCGATTTCGAGTTGTTTTTCCAGCCGGTGGTCGAGACACGCAATACCGATCGCGTGCTGCATTACAAAGCGCTGTCGCGGCTGGTGAGCGAGCCGGGACAAGCCATTCCGGCGGGGCGTTTCCTGCCGTGGATAGAGCGCTTCGGCTGGGCCAGCCGGCTTGACGTGCTGATGCTGCACCTTGTGCTCAAACACATGGAAACCCACGATCAGCCGCTGGCGCTGAACCTGTCGGCCGCGACGCTGAATGATCCTGCCGCGTTGAATCAGGTGTTCGACGCCTTGCGCCAGCACCCGAAATTGCGCGGTCGCCTGACCTTCGAGATCGGCGAAGAACAATTGCCGGACCAGGCGGTGCTGGAAAAACTCACCCGCCGTCTGCAGGAAGCCGGTTTCAGCCTGGCGCTGCAACGCTTCGGCGGCCGCTTCAGCATGATCGGCAACCTGGCGCATCTGGGGCTGGCGTATCTGAAAATCGACGGCAGTTACATCCGCGCCATCGACGAAGAAAGCCACAAGCGCCTGTTCATCGAGGCCGTGCAGCGTGCCGCGCACAGCATCGATCTGCCGCTGATCGCCGAACGTGTCGAGACCGAAGGCGAGCGCCAGGTGATTGCCGAGATGGGGATCGAAGGGGTGCAGGGCCAGTTGGTGGGTGATCCAGCGCCTTGGAAGTGATAATTGCATGAGCGCTGGTGAGGAGCGGCTGGTTACCGTATCGACTTTGGTAGTGTTCTGACGAACACGAATCGGTTATTGAGCCAAAAGCTGGCGACCGCTACGAGGAAGACAGAACTGACGACACCGTACATATAGTTGATGTCGAGGAGGCGGACCCCGTATACGCATGTCCAAGAAATCGCCAGGCCGATCGCACTGACTGTCAGGAACTTCAAATACACCAGCAATTCCTTACGTACGCCAAATGTCCAGGCCGAGTTCATGAAGTAGGAGAACACGTTGGCGCATAGAAATGCGGTGGCATTAGCTGTAGGCGGCTCGATACCGAGCTGCTCAACAAGTAGATAAACGACAGCGATGTGGATACCGGTGTTGAGTAGCCCGACGGTGGCGAACTTGATGAATTTCTTCAGATCGCCGTTATCAGTCATCTTTCTGCGCCCTTAGAGTCTGAACTGAGCGGATGACATAAGGAGGCCGATTTTTCGACTCCAGATAGGTCCTTCCGACGTATTCGCCGAGTACACCCAGTCCCATCATCTGTAAGCCCGACATGAACAGCATCATCGACGCCAGCGAAGCGTAACCGGGCACATCGGCACCGAATGTCAACGTTCTTACCACAATGAAGCCGCCGTACATGAATGACAGCAGCGCGACTCCGAACCCCACGTAAGTCCAGATCTTCAGAGGCGCAATGGAGAAAGACGTAATGCCTTCGAGCGCCAGGTTCCATAGCTTCCAGCCAGAAAACTTCGTGGTGCCGAGGGTGCGCTCGGGACGTATGTAATTTACAGTTGTGGTACGGAACCCTGCCCAGGCGAACAGGCCTTTCATGAACCTGCGGGTCTCCGGTAGCGCGCACAACACGTCCACAACTCGTCTGTCCATGAGGCGGAAGTCACCCACATCGTTTGGAATTTCGACATCAGACAGGCGATTGATGACTTTATAGAAGGCCCGTGCGGTCATGCGTTTGAGGACTCCGTCGCTGGAGCGATCGATACGTTTGGCCAGCACTACATCGTATCCGCCTTCCCAAAGCTGAAGCATTTCGGTCAATAACTCGGGCGGATCCTGCAGATCGGCGTCTAATGGAATTACGGCGGCACCGCGTGCGTGCTTTAGACCCGCGGAAAGGGCTGCTTCCTTGCCGAAGTTTCGGGAGAGATCTACCACGACCAAAGAGACATTTTGTGGTCGGCTCGCCTCCAGCACAGCCAAGGTAGCGTCGCGGCTGCCGTCATTGACCGCTATGACTTCCCAGTCATACCGTTCGTGATCCACGCACCGGCCGATTTCCTCCAAAGTTGCAGCGACGTTATCTTCTTCGTTGTAGAAAGGAATGATGATCGACACGCGCTTTTTGACGGGCTCGACCAACCGACGCGTATCAGCGTCAACGTCCGGTGTGGTTTGAGTATCAGGCTGAGTGTTGATACCGTGAGGGGCAGCGTTTTCGTTCTCATTTGGTGTATTTTCCGTGC
>CAURWS010000405.1:0-4538 GCA_963528485.1 uncultured Pseudomonas sp.
AGCAGCCTGCTGGCCGTTGATCGAAGGGGGAGTAAAAGACAGTTGGCTCACTCCCCACCGATTATTTTCAGTCGCTCGATCCCGCCCGAACCGATGGCTTGAAAGCCTCTCTAACTGTGTGTCCGGACATTGCCGTTCAGAGCCTGCCATTGGCCCGACGCCCCGCTTTCGTGTTTTAATTGAACGTTCAATCAAGTTAAACCGGTGGTTCGCTGCCCGCTCGCAACAGGAGGCCTACCCTTGCCGTATCTGCTTTGTACGAACGTTTTCGCCCCTCTCACGGCGGTATCCGCATGAGTATTCCGAGCGCGCAAAACGGCGCGCCCGTCCGCATGAATGCCCCCGTTTTCTACTTCGCTGCCAGCTTCATCCTGATTTTCGGACTGGTGGTCATCGGTTTCCCCGAAGCGTCTGGTCAATGGCTGCTCGCCGCGCAGAACTGGGCGGCCAACACCGTTGGCTGGTATTACATGCTGGCCATGACCCTGTACCTGCTGTTCGTGGTGGTCACCGCGCTGTCCGGCTACGGCAAGATCAAGCTGGGTGCCGACCACGATGAGCCCGAGTTCAGCTACCTGTCTTGGGCGGGCATGTTGTTCGCCGCCGGGATCAGCATCACGCTGTTCTTCTTCTGCGTCTCCGAACCCCTGACCCACATGCTGCAACCCCCCCATGGCGAGGGCGGCACCACGGAATCCGCGCGGCAGGCCATGCAACTGCTGTTTCTGCACTGGGGCCTGCACGGCTGGGGTGTGTTTGCATTCGTGGGCATGGCGCTGGCCTACTTCGCCTATCGCCACAACCTGCCGCTGGCGCTGCGTTCTGCGCTGTACCCGCTGATCGGCAAACGCATCAATGGCCCCATCGGTTACGCGGTGGACGGCTTTGGGATCATCGCGACCATTTTCGGCCTGGGTGCCGACATGGGTTTCGGCGTGCTGCACTTGAACTCGGGGCTGGATTATCTGTTCGGCGTGGCGCATACCCATTGGATTCAGGTCGGCCTGATCACCCTGATGATGGGCGCGGCGATCCTCGTCGCGGTGGCGGGGGTCGACAAGGGCGTGCGGGTCATGTCCGACATCAACATGCTGCTGGCCTGCGCGCTGCTGCTGTTCGTGCTGTTCGCAGGGCCCACGCAATACCTGCTCAACACGCTGGTGCAGAACATCGGTGACTACCTCGGCGCCCTGCCCACCAAGAGCTTCGACGTCTACGCCTACAACGGTCCAAGCGACTGGCTGGGCGGCTGGACCGTGTTCTACTGGGCCTGGTGGATTGCCTGGTCGCCGTTCGTCGGCCTGTTCATCGCGCGGATTTCCCGCGGTCGGACCATTCGTGAATTCGTGTTCGGCGTGCTGTTGATTCCCTTGGGCTTCACTCTGGCGTGGATGTCGATCTTCGGCAACAGCGCCCTCGATCAGGTGCTCAACCACGGGATGGTGGCGCTGGGGCAGTCGGCCATCGACGACCCGTCCATGACCCTTTATCTGATGCTGCAGCAATACCCGTGGAGCAAAACCGTCATCGCGGTCACGGTGTTCATCAGCTTCGTGTTCTTCGTCACCTCGGCCGACTCCGGCACCGTCGTGCTCTCGACCCTCTCCGCCAAAGGCGGCAGCCCCGACGAAGACGGGCCGAAATGGCTGCGCGTGTTCTGGGGCGTAATGACCGCGCTGATCACCAGCGGGCTGTTGTTCTCTGGCAGCATCGATGCGCTGTAGTCTGCGGTGGTGCTGACCTCGCTGCCGTTCTCGCTGATCCTGTTGACCATGATGTGGGGCCTGCACAAGGCGTTTCACATGGAGTCGCAGCGCCAGATCGCCCAGTTGTACTCGCTGGCGCCGGTGTCCGGCTCGCGTCGCGGTGGCTGGCGTCAGCGTTTGAGCCAGGCCGTGCACTTCCCGTCTCGCGACGAGGTGTATCGCTTCCTCGATCAGACCGTGCGCCCGGCCATCGAGGACGTGACGGCCGTGTTCGTCGAGAAGGGTTTGAGCGTGGTCACGCAGCCTGATCCGGCGAATCACACGGTCGGGCTGGAAATCGGCCACGGCGAGGAGCGGCCTTTCATCTATCAGGTGACGATGCGCGGCTACTTCACGCCCTCATTCGCTCGTGGGGGCATGGGTTCCAAGCAACTGAACAACCGTCGCTACTACCGCGCCGAGGTGCATTTGAGCGAGGGCAGTCAGGATTACGACCTGGTGGGCTACACCAAGGAACAGGTGATCAACGACATCCTCGATCAGTACGAACGGCACATGCAGTTTTTGCATTTGGTTCGATAGCCCCGGCTAGCTACCGTAGGAGCGCGCCTGCCTGCACAGTGTCAGACAAGAACGTGTTGCTGACACACCGCAATCGCGGGCAAGCGCGCTCCTACAGAGCATGTGCAGTTTTGAGTTCCGGGGCACTCTGCAAATGCCCATGCAGCAACCTCAGCGCAGGGGTGTCCAGCGCCTGTGCGGCGTAGCACAGGCCGACCCTGCGGATGAGGTTGGGGGTGCGGGCGGGGCGGGTGATCACGCGAGCGTGATGGCTGACCATCGACGCCGGCAGCATCGCCAGCCCTGCACCTGCCGCCACCAACCGCAACGCCAGGGCCATGGAGCCCGCTGTTGCTGCCACCGAGCCGGTACTGCGGTTGTACAGCTCCATCAGGCGTTGATGGGAAGGGTGAGAAGGACAGGTAATCCACTGCACGCTGGCAAGGTCGACCTCGTCCAGTTGCGGGCGATCTGCCAAGGGGTGGCTGGCCCCAAGGGCCAGCACGAAGGGCTCTTCCCACAGCGGCAGAAACAGTTCGTCCTCACAGCAATCTTCTTCCACCGACAGCCGCGCATCGCCGCTGCAGCCGTCTTGGAGAGTGAGCAGCAGATTCGGCACAACCCGATACGCCATCGCCAGAAACGCTTCCAGATGGCTGGCGGCGATCTCGCTTTGCACACCGATTTCCAGGGTCAGCCGGTGGTTGCGCTGGCGAAACTGATTGCTCAGCGCTTGGGCTTCGGCCAGCAGGCGACGGGCCTGTGGATAAAGGGTTCGCGCGTCGTCGGTGACTGCCACGCCTCTGGGCAGACGCTCGAACAGTGTCGTACCCAATGCTTCTTCGAGCTGGCGGATGGTGACCGACAAGGTGGGCTGGCTGGTGAACAGACGCTGCGCCGCCGAGGTGATGTTGCGTTCCTCGAACACCGCGATGAACGCATTGAGCTGACGAATATCCATATCAGAAACCGATACCAGCGAGAGGAATAAAGCATTTTTCGAGGGCGATAAAGGCTGAATATACTCGCTTTATCGCTTCTCCTGCGGCTTATCCATTGGCACTTCTTATCACTGATTCGCCGTGCCCGAGTTTTGCCATTCAAAAAGAAGAGAGGACTGAATGACCTACATCGCAGCCGAAAACCGCTATGAACGCGTTCCGTATCGCCGCGTAGGCCGCAGTGGCCTGGTGTTGCCTGCTCTGTCGATGGGCCTTTGGCACAACTTCGGCGACAGCACGCCGATGGAAACCCAGCGTGCCATGCTGCGCACCGCGTTCGACCTGGGCATCAACCACTTCGACCTCGCCAATAACTACGGCCCGCCCTACGGCAGCGCCGAGATCAAATTCGGTCGCCTGTTGCGCGAAGACTTCAAGCAATACCGCGACGAGCTGATCATCTCCACCAAGGCCGGCTGGGACATGTGGCCCGGCCCCTACGGTCAAGGCGGTGGCTCGCGCAAATACGTGCTGGCCAGCCTCGATCAGAGCCTTGCGCGCATGGGCCTGGATTATGTGGATATCTTCTATTCGCACCGTTTTGACCCGGACACCCCGCTGGAAGAAACCGCCGGCGCGCTGGCGACCGCCGTGCAGCAGGGCAAGGCGCTGTACATCGGGATTTCGTCGTATTCGGGCGCGAAAACCCGCGAAATCGCAGGCCTGCTGAAAGAGTGGAAAGTGCCGCTGCTGATTCACCAGCCGGCCTACAACCTGCTGAACCGTTGGGTCGAAAAAGACCTGCTGGACACCACCGATGAGCTGGGTTCGGGCGTGATCGCCTTTACCGCGTTGGCCCAGGGGCTGCTGTCGGACAAATACCTCAATGGCATTCCTAAGGATGCGCGGGTCAATCGTCCGGGCGGCGGGTCGCTGCAGGCGTCTCACCTGTCAGAGAAAAACATCGAGCACGTCCGCGCGCTGAACGAGATCGCCAAGCGTCGTGGTCAGAGCCTGGCGCAAATGGCCCTGGCCTGGACGCTGCGTGATCCTCGCGTGACCTCTGCACTGATCGGCGCAAGCCGTCCGGAGCAGATCATCGAGAACGTTGGGGCGCTGGATAACCTGGTGTTCAGCCAGGAAGAACTGGCCGAAATCGACCGATTTGCGGTGGAAGGCGGGATCAACCTGTGGGAAAAGCCGTCTTCGGCTGAGTGACGCTCGCACGGTCTTGATTTCAAACGCTGATCTTGCGGGAAGCACCGAACCTGTGGGAGCCGGCTTGCTGGCGAATGCTGTTTGTCTGCATCGAATCTGGAGACTGACACAG
>CAURWS010000406.1:0-4537 GCA_963528485.1 uncultured Pseudomonas sp.
ACAGTGGGGTCTCGTAGGTACCGACGGTCAATACGTCGAACTGGCCACCCTGGGTGGCGATGTCGGTCGTCAGGCGTTGGCGCAGTACGTTCTCTTCGAGTACGACCCAATTGAGTTTGATGTCGGGATGCTGCTGCTCGAAGACTTTGGACAGCCGCTGCATGCGGATCATGTCGCCGTTATTGACCGTCGCGATCGTCATCGTCTCGGCGGCATGGCTGGCAAGGGCCAATGACAGACCAGCAGAAAGAATTAGCGCATTCGTAATCTTCATGGGGCTCTCCGCTCCAAGCCGGTTCGACTGGAGCTGTTATTTTTGTGGGTGACCTCTGCCGCTCAGATCGTGCCTTGGCAACAGCGCTGTACGAGCCGATTAGATCACCTCCAAAATCGAGCCTCAAACGAATGGCGGACGCTGCATTGATACTTTTTTGACCTTGCAGCAGCCGGCGGCCAGCGATCAAAAAAGTATCGATATGCGGCAAAAGCCGGGCTACCCGCTCGCAGAGAAATCGGCGTATGGTTAGGGCCATTCGACCCACCGAACAAATATAAAGGGGCATTCGATGCCTGATAGCCGCGCTGCTTTGTTTGAGCACCGACCCGCTGATCTTGAGGTCATCCTCCCAGGCCCCGATCAGAGCTTTCGGTGGTACGAGCACGACTATCCCTATGATCTTGCCCGCTGGAATCACCATCCCGAGTATGAGATCCACCTGATCCGGCAAGGTAGCGGCAAGCTATTGGCGGGCGACTACATCGGCCCTTTCTCGGCTGGACATGTCGCATTAATCGGGCCTGGCCTGCCCCATGACTGGATGGGAGACATGGCCCCAGGCGAGCTCATTGCAGGTCGCGATGTGGTTTTGCAGTTTGATGGTGCGTCCCTGCTCAACCTCCGAGGGTCGTTGCCTGAGCTATCGGAGCTCAAAACGCTGTTCGAACTGGCCCAACGCGGGATTGAGTTCACCGGCGCAACAGCCAGACACGCCGCTTTGCTGCTTGAAGGCATTGGCCAGGCTCAGGGACTCCAGCGCCTGATCCAGTTTCTGGATCTTCTCGGTACGCTGGCCAGAGCCCCCAAACGTGACATCCGCGTATTGGCCAGCGCCTACTACTCGCCGTCACTGGACGCGCGCAGCTCCGAGCGCATCAACCAGGTTTTCGACTACCTGATTAACGAGCTCACGTCCGACCTTCGGCTATCGGTGATTGCCGAGCGCGTCGGGATGAGTGAGGCAGGCTTCTCACGCTTCTTCAAACGAATCACGGGCCACGGATTCATCGACCTGATGCGCAAGCTGCGCATTCAGCGCGCCTGCCGGCTGCTTGTCCAAACCCAGCTCTCGGTGGCCGAAATCTGCTTTGAGGTCGGTTACGAAAACGTCTCCAACTTCAACCGGCACTTCCGGCATGAGATGGATCAAACGCCCAGCGATTACCGACGCACGACGGCCGTGACACTCTTCAATCGCGATGGGGTTCACCAATCGCTACCTATTGCGCGGGTGCGGTGACCCAGCGTTTCGACTTCGGCCCCGCGTCAACACGAATCCAATCAGAGAGACTGAATATGCAATTGCCGACCGTTGTGGTGTTTGGTGAAGCCCTGACAGATGTGGTTCAACACGCGCCTGGCCACTGGCGGGGATACCCGGGCGGCGCACCTTGGAACGTGGCGAGGGCCATGAGTCGTCTCGGTGTGTCTACTGCGTTTGCCGGAGCAATCAGCACTGACTCGCTCGGTGACGAGCTGGTCGAGCAATCCCAAGCGGCGGGCTTGGACATGAGATTTCTTCAGCGAGTCGATGCCGACCCCTTGGTGGCGATCGTGCCGTCCAGCCACCCTCCCCGCTATTTCTTCGCTGGCGAAGCCGATCTGCGTTTTGATGTGCAGCAACTCCCCGAGGGGTGGCTTGGTAGCGTTGAGCTTTGCCATTTCAGCTGTATCAGCCTTGCCCGCCAGCCATTGGGGGATCGGCTGGTGGAAGTGGCCAGGATGGTCAAGAAGAACGGAAAGATCATTAGCTATGACCCCAACTGGCGGAACCTGATGGACAGCCGCTACCGTGAGGTGACGTTCCCCGCCATGGTGGAGCTTGCCGACATCATCAAGCTTTCCGATGAGGATCTGCGCCAGATCTATCCTGGGTTGAATGAGGAACAAGCGCTCGAGGAGCTGCGGGGCATGAACGCCGCTGCGCAGATCCTGTTCACCCGCGGAGCTCAAGGCATGGTGTTGTACGAAGACAATGCCAGGATTGAACAGGCTGCGATTGCGATCCAGGTTGCTGACACTGTGGGCGCCGGCGACGCGAGCATGGCCGGATGGTTGGCCTCGCAGTTCCTGGGGATTCAGCAATCCCAGGCCCGTCTGCAGTTTTCGGCAGCCTGCGCGTCGGTGTCTTGCCTGCACGCCGGGGCTTACGCGCCTAACCGTGAAGAGGTGAGAGCATTGTTGTCCGCTGGAGTATAAGGCGCTACCCGCTCTTCGCCACTCGCGACTATCGCCCCAACCCTTTGCGCGCAGCGCGCGTGCGCTGAACCTGAAATGTTCAGCAGACGCTGGACAAGGTCGGAAACTCGCTCGCCCAGATTTAGATGGCCTCAACCCTCGCTTCTCTGAGTGAAAGCCTTGAGTCCATCGCGCAGGAGCACACAAAATCAGCGATTACGGTAAACAGTATCAGGCTTCCTGATACTGCTCTCACCCATGCTGCTTTACCGATCTTATGCTCACACTATCGGTCTCCACCGGCGTCATGTCGCTGTCCAAAAACTATAAATAAATGTGGAGAACTGAATGAACACGCATGTCACGTTCGAAGACCTCCCGCTGAGCCGATTCCATATCAGGACGGTTTTCAGCGGTACAGGTGGGCAATTTAGCGATGGGTTCGTCCTCGGAATCATTGGCATTGCGGTCAGCATGGCAGCGGGCCTTCTTCAACTGAATGCCCTGTGGATGGGACTGCTCGGCGCAGCTTCTCTAGCAGGATTATTTGTAGGGAGTCTGGTCGCAGGCCCTTTGGCGAATAAGTGTTGATCACTTCGCCTACACCACGCCGATGATGGTCGGTGTCAGGATGCCCTGCTGATCGAGATGAGCGCGTATCGGCGTAGATCCAACCTCGTCCCATTACGGATGCAGCGATAATCCCTTGATGGCTTTATCGACAGATTTCTTGGGGCCTCTCAATACCAGGCCTACCAACTGGAGATTCTCAGGATCTTCCTGCAGGAACACCTCTCTGTTGGCTTCGTCATGGCCAGTGGAGAACATTGCGTTCACGTAGGGCAACATCGTGAGTTCTCGCTCCAGCCCAACCCGATGAGCCTTCTGCAAGCCCTCAAGGCCTGCCTCGAACACCAGCATCGGTTGGATCGACATACTGCCGTACTCGCGGCCGTGGGCATCTACATACGGCTTGCCGAGTATCTCGGGCGCTGCAGACGCGACACCGGTTGCGAGAAACGCGACCACGTTCATCCTTTGCCAGGTGGCGAGGTCATTTCGGACGATGAAAGCGATTTTGGTGTCAAACATAGGGCACTCCTCAAGGCTGTATGGCGATGATGGAGTTGGCCGCTGATCCCGTCTGTAACGTTCGTGCAGGATCAGTTAGTGTTATGAGAGGTAAATGGATGGCAACGAACCCACTTCGGCGGCTTTTTTGATTGCCTACCAACCGGGTCGGCTCACCCTGCCCTGCGCAAGTCTTCCTCCCAGCACCTGATGATTTCATCTGCGCCCCCTGGCTGGGCGATTCAAAAATGACGAGTCGTCTATGACTCGACCCGGAACGTGTATTTTTTGCCCCGCCACAATGCCCATCGGGACGTGAACGGCGGCTCAGACGCTGGGAACATGAAGCTGTGCTGGAAGAAATGCAGGCAGGGCTCAATGTCGACAGCTGCCGGTGTTCGATGACTACTGGCCGCCCCAGGTGGGCGATGGACACGCCCTCTCGGTTGGACATCCGGCTTCAAGCCCTCGCCTGCGTCACCCCTCAGGCTGCACCAGCTTCTCCCCACCCTCAGTCACCAGCACCATGCTCTGCGGCGACGACAGTGCAACACCCAACTCGCGCAAGCGGCCCAGGACGGTGAACAGCAGGTCGCTGCGGGCGCTACCCACTGAGCGTGGGCTGTTGACATAGCCGCTGACGGCGAGGATCACGCCGGTGTTCGTCAGGTCCTTGAAGGACACCGAGGGTGCCGGGGTGTCGAGGATCGCTTCGTGCTCGGTGAAGGCTTGCAGCAGCAGGTCGCGGATTTTCAGTACGTCGGTGTCCAGCGGCAGGGTCAGGGTAATGCCGACCACGCCCAATGCATTGCCCATGGTGACGTTGCGTACGTTCTGGGTGATGAATTGCGAGTTGGGCACAATCACCGTGGAGCGGTCGGACATCTGGATTTCAGTGGCGCGCACGTTGATCCGGCGGATGTCCCCTTCCACGCCAGCCAGACTGACCCAGTCACCCACTTTGACCGGCCGTTCGGTGAGCAGAATCAGCCCGGAAATGAAGTTCTGCAC
>CAURWS010000407.1:0-4522 GCA_963528485.1 uncultured Pseudomonas sp.
GACGTGCGCTCTTCCTGCAGGAGACGTCGCAGGTTCGACGGCAGCGAAAGCGGTGTATCAGGCATTACAGATGGCGCCGCGAGAGCCACCGCCTTCTGTATGGCGGTATCTGTGTCTATCCGGATTGTGGCGGGCGATTTTATAGTCGGCGCTCCCCTGCCCCCACGCCCGGAGCACTCCATGGAATACGTTCAACCGCTGGCGATGCTGATCGGCGTCTACCTGATTTCCCTGATCAGCCCCGGCCCCAACTTCATCGTGGTCACCCGCACCAGCATGGCGGTGTCGCGCAAGGCCGGGTTGTTCGCGGGGCTGGGGCTGGCGTTTGCGTCGTTGACCTGGGCGGTGCTGGCCATGGTGGGTGTGGGTCTGCTGATCGCCCACGTCCAGTGGCTGCACACCGTGCTGCAACTGGCAGGGGCGGGTTATCTGATCTGGCTGGGAATCAAGATGATCATGGGCGCCCGACAGCCTCTGTCGATGACAGTAGCCACCGAACTGACCTGGCAGGGGGCGATGCGTCGGGCGTATCTGGTGAGCATGACCAGCCCCAAATCCCTGGCGTTTTTCGGCGGTATCTTTGCCCTCGTCATTCCTGCCCACGCCCCCCTGTGGTTTTTGCTCGTGGTGGCTGCGCTGTGCTTTGTGCTATCGGCGGCGTGGTATTGCGGGGTTGCGCTGTGTTTTTCCAATCGGCGCGTTGCCGAGGGCTTTCTGCGGTTCAAGGCGCCTGTTGAACAGGCGATGGGGTCGATGCTGATCGTCCTCGGTGGTTTGAAAGCCGCTTGAAGTCCTGGCAGACACCTATAGCCGCTCGCCCTCAATGCCCCCTCACCGTCCACCCCACCAGCCTTGCCACGATGGGCCGGACCATCAGCACGCAGACGAATGCCGAAGGCATGGCGACGCGGTAGGCATTCATCACGTTTGTCACATAGTCTTCTGTGAAGCCGAACTCGGCGAGGGTGATGACCAGGCACATGAGAAACGCCATGATCGTCGCCATGTACAGCGCGAAGACGTAAGGTGTCAGGTGTTTGGGGAAACGAAAGCGTGCGGTCTTAGGGGCGGTGGCGTCAGTCATCGGCAGCTCCTGCTGGTATCCGGATCAGGAAAGAGCGGCTAACGTAACAACCGCTCAACGATGCCGGTAGCAGTGCAGCGCTTGAATCACTATTAATCAAAATCAACGAATCAAAGGACGAAACCCGATGGACATCCTGGGGCTGATCAACACCTTCATCCGCGTGGTGGAGAACGGCAGCATCGCCGCCGCAGCCCGCGCCCAAGGCATGAGCCCTGCTGCCGTGAGCCAGAGCGTCACCCGGTTGGAAGCGCATCTGGGCGTACGGCTGCTGTCCCGCACTACCCGCAGCATGGCCTTGACCGATGCCGGCTCGCGCTATTTCGAGAAGGTGAAGCACATCCCTCGGGACATCGACCTCGCGTCCCAGGCCGCCACAGTCGCCATCGAACCCCAGGGCCCGCTATGCATCGCCACCACTTCAGCCTTTGGCCGTCATGTTGTGGCGCCCTTGATGCCGGCGATCAAACAGGCCTATCCGCGCATCGACATGGAGCTGATCAGCAGCGACCGCCGCGTCGATCATCGCCTGGAAGGCATCGACGTCAGCCTGCGCATCGATGCGCAGTTGAACGACCAGTTGATCGCCCGGCGCATCGCCTCAACGCCTTTCGTGTTCTGCGCATCGCCCGAGTATCTAAAGCGCGCGGGAGTGCCCCGCTCTCACGAAGACCTGCAGCAGCACGCCTGTCTGGTGTTTCGCTACCCCACCGACGGCCGCTTTCTGCCGTGGACGTTCATGCTCGACGGCACGCGCATCGAGGCGAAGGTGACCCCGGGGTTCGTCTGCGATGACATCGACATGATCGCCCGGATCGCCGTGAACGGCGGCGGCATTGCGCGGCTAGCGAGTTTCGTCGCGCAGCCGCTGATCGACAGCGGCCGGCTGTTGCCGCTGTTCGATTCAGACAGCCGCAGCGCTTCTCAGGCTGAACCCGAGCCGATGCACATCTACGCCTGCGTCACCGAGCGCTCGGCGTTGAACGCGAAGGTCATGGCGTTTATCGACTTTCTCGAACAGGCCCTGCAAAGCGATCAGAACATCGACCTGTGAAACAAAACGGGGCCGACCCCCTTGAGGATTCGGCCCCGCCTGCCTTGCTTTGTTGATTACTGCAGCGCTTGCTTGCCCACCGGCCCCACACGCTCAGCGACGGGCAGATCCTTGGCCACCGCCGGAGCGGTTTCGCGCATTTTCACCGCGCACAGCGTCGAGACCACGCCCAGCAGACTGAACAGGATCGCCGGGCCCATCCAGCCCACCTGCGAGTACAGCGCGGTAGCGATGAACGGCAGTGTACCGGCCACCAGGGAGGCGCAGTTGTAGCCCAGGGAAATCCCCGAAGAGCGCACGTTGGCCGGGAACTGCTCGGTAAACCAGCTGGCTTCCACAGCGAAGATCGGGTCGTGGCTGAGAATCAGCGCCATGGCCACCGCGACCACAATCAGCGGCACGATGCCGGTGTTGATCATCATGAACATCGGGATGCCGAACACGATGGTGAACAGCGAGCCGATCAGGAACACCGGTTTGCGGCCGATGCGGTCACTCAGGGCGCCGTAGAACAGGTGACTGCCCAGGCCGATGGCCGAGCCGATCATGGTGCCCCACAGCACGTTTTGCTTGGTGGCGATGCCCGCCAGCAGCACGTAGGACAGCATGAAACTGGTCGCCAGGTAGTAGCCACCGGTCTCGGCCAGACGCAGGCCGGCGATCTGCAGCACCTTGCGCCAGTCTTCTCGAATCACTTGCAGCGCAGGCTGTTTGACCAGGGTGTTTTGCGCCTTGGCTTTTTCGAACTCGGGGGACTCGCTGACGCTCAGACGAATCCACATGCCGACAGCCACCATGATCACCGAGGCCAGGAACGGCGCACGCCATACCCAGTCACCTTCGAACAGCACCGCCGAAAGCAGGAACGCGCCGTTGGCCATCAGCAGGCCCAGCGGAATGCCGATCTGCGGCACTGCGCCGAAGAAGCCACGCCGATGCGCCGGTGCGTGTTCGCAGGCCATCAGCACCGCGCCGCCCCACTCCGCACCAAAGCCGATGCCCTGAATCATGCGCAGCAGAATCAGCAATATCGGCGCGACGACTCCCGCTTGCGCATAGGTCGGTAACGCGCCGATCAAGACTGTTGCACCGCCCATGGCCAGTAGCGACCAGAGCAACACGGTCTTGCGCCCCAGACGATCACCGAAGTGTCCGGCGAGGTAACCGCCCAGGGGGCGCATGAAGAAACCCACGGCCATGGTCGCGAATGCCGCGAGGATGCCGACGATGGGTTCTGTGGTGTGGAAGAAGACCTGGCCAAACCAGCCTGCGGCGGCGGTGCCATAAATGAAGAAGTCGTAGCTCTCCACGGCCGAGCCGACCATGGAGGCGAAGGAGACTTTACCGGCCTTGCTTTCTGTTTGTGTTGACGCCGTCGAGGATGTGCTCATGGCAAACTCCGAACTTTTATTGTTGTTGTAGTGGGCAAGTCTTGAGCCTGCCCTGAGTGTTGGAACGGACCTTTAAAACGGTATCGGGCTTACTTCCAGGTCTCGATGACCCGGCTGTCGTCGCGTCTGCCCAACCCGGCCCCGGA
This sequence comes from uncultured Pseudomonas sp., assembly GCA_963528485.1. GTDB lineage: Bacteria > Pseudomonadota > Gammaproteobacteria > Pseudomonadales > Pseudomonadaceae > Aquipseudomonas. Next base: position 3,676 of record CAURWS010000407.1, read on the forward strand.
CGCCTGGCTGAAGCGGGCGTGGGCGATGTCGAGCAACGGCACGACAGCGCCACAACGCTGGGCTTCCGAAGCGACCAGGCCGCTGTCCTTGACGAAGATGTCGACCATGCTGGTCACGCGGGTGTCGGTGCCTTCGAGCATGCGCGGCCCGCGATCGGACAGCATCCACGAACCACCGGCGCCCTTCTGCACCAGATCCAGCACCCGCGCCGGGTCCAGACCCAGCGAACGCGCCAGGCTCAACGCCTCGGCTGCCGCCACCAGATGCACCGAACACAGGTGCTGGTTGACCACTTTGATCGCCTGGCCGTCGCCGACATCAGCGCCGGCATCGCGCACTTCACCCATGCAGCGCAGCACCGGTTCAACGCGCTCGACTGCAGCCTTGGCGCCGGAGGCGAAAATCAGCAGACTGCCGGTTTCGGCCCGTGCCACGCCGCCGGTGACCGGCGCATCGACCACGTGCACGCCTTTTTCCAGCAGGCGCACGGCCTGTTCACGCACTGACGCCGGGCCGACGGTGCTCATCACCACCCAATGCTGACCGGGTTTGAGCTCGGTGCACTGGCTGACCAACGCGTCAAGCTGCGCAGGGGTGGCAACCATCACCACCACCACGTCGGCATCGATTGCCACACGCCAGTCAGCGCTGGATTCGATGCCATGGGTCAACGCCAGGGCGCGGTTCGCGTCGCTCAGTTCGACGCCGACGACGCCATGCCCCGCTTTGTGAATCTGCCGCGCCATGGGCAGGCCGATGGCGCCAAGACCGATAAATGCAACGTTCATCTTCGCGCTCCTTATGCCAGCCACTTGCGAATGTTGGCGGCCATGACCTGAGTGGAAA
>CAURWS010000408.1:0-4515 GCA_963528485.1 uncultured Pseudomonas sp.
TGTACATTCGAATGACGTTCAGCCCCTCTTCCCGAATCAGGCGTAGGCACCATGCAATGCGACGAGCTCCCGAAGAAGGTCAAAGGCTACCGGCGCCTGATCCCTTCGATGACGGCCTTGCTGGTGTTCGAGGCCGTCGCCCGGCTCAGCAGTTTTACCTTCGCCGCTCAGGAATTGGGGGTCACCCAGGCGGCAGTGAGCAAGCAGATCCGCTTTCTGGAAGAGACCCTCGGCACCCGCCTGTTCCATCGCCTGCACCGCGCGATCAGGCTCACCAGTGAGGGCTACAGGCTGTTTTCGGTGACCTCCGAATCGCTGCAGCGCGTGGCCGGCGTGTTCGACAAGATCCACGAAGGCATCAGCGAACAGGAAGTGGTGCTCGCCAGCACCTCGGCGTTCTCGCAGCTGCGCATCCTGCCGCGGCTGGGCACGTTGCGTCGGGAGCAGCCGAACCTGCATTTGCGTCTGGTCACCCACATGCTGACCCCGGACCTGCGCAGCGACGACATCGACCTGGCGGTGCGTTACGGCGATGGCAAGTGGGACGACGGCACCTCGATTCTGCTGTTCGATGAAGAAGTGTTTCCGGTGTGCTCGCCAGGTTGGCTCGCGACCCATACGGCACCGGTGTCTGCGGAAGATTTCCTGCAAGTGGAGCTGATCGATTCCGACGCGACCCTGGAAGGCTGGATGACCTGGAACGGCTGGTTCAAGGCGCTGGGCGACGAACGTCCGCGGCTTAAATACGCGCTGCGCTGCAGCTCGTACACCGACACCATTCAGGCCGCGCTGCAGGGGCACGGTGTGGCGCTGGGCTGGAACCGCTTGCTGGAGCCGCTGCTGGCGCGAGGGGAACTGGTGAGGCTGACGTCTTTGGTGGTCAGGCCCAAGGATGCCTATTACGTGGTCGTGCCCAATGGGCGCAAAGCCACGCCGTTGGTGCATGGGCTTGTCGATTGGTTGCGCGACGGGTCGGAGAGAGCAACAGTTGTCTGACCCTCCGACATTTCTCCCATAACTTGCAGCTATGCGAACTTGAAAATATAGCGCGTTGACGCTTTTTTCTACCCTCTCGATACTGGCCCCATCACGCAAACAACTCTTATTAGATCCAGCCTGTGAGGTGCCGTCATGAGCAATGTCGCCGTCGAGTCTCATCGCCAATTAGTTGAAACACGAACACCCGGTCATGGCATGAACGGCGCGTTATTCGGGCGCGAAGATATATTCAACAACGACGTGGATATTTTCTTTACCCAACACTGGATATTGGTCGGCGTCACGGCAGACATTGCCGAGCCCGGCGATGTATCGACCCTCGATATCGGCAAATCCTCGATCATTCTGGTCCGCGATGACGACGAGCAGATTCAGGCATTTCGCAACGTCTGTCGCCATCGTGGCGCGCGGCTCAAGCCTGCGGGCAAGTCGACCGTGGGCATGCTGGTGTGCCCTTATCATCAATGGACGTACGACCTGGACGGCAGCCTCAAACATGCCGCACACATGGGCAAGGATTTCAATGCCAAGTGCAGGAGCCTTATTCCCGTCCATACCAAAGTAGTGGGCGCGCATCTATTTGTTTGCCTGGGCGAACACGCACCGGAAGATATTGCTTACTTAGACGAAACCATGACCCCGCGCTTTTCTCCCTACAACATGACGCATACAAAGATTGCCCATGAGTCGGAGATCATCGAGAACGGTAACTGGAAACTGGTGATCGAAAATAACCGCGAGTGTTACCACTGCGCAGGCACTCACCCGGAGCTAACGGCGTCGTTCCTGCCGGAAGACTTTGGTTTCTGCGCCGAGGGGCTTAGCGAAGAGTCGCTGCACGCGCTGGATGAGTACGAACAGCGTAACGCCGCTGCGAAGAAAAGCTGGGAAGACCAAGGCTTTGTCTGCGACGCCGTGGAGCATCTGGACGTCGACGCCGTGACGCAATTTCGTACGCAGCGTTTGGTGATTGCTGGCAACGGTGAGTCGCAAACCCTTGACACCCGAGTCGCCTGTACCAGGCTGTTTGGCGATTTGTCCCGCCGCGATCTGGGCGATGTACACCTGTGGACCCACAACTCCTGGACCCACGTGATGAGCGATCACGCGGTGATTTCCTACATCATTCCCCTCGCCCCGGACAAAACCCTGGTGCGCACCAAATGGCTGGTGAATGCCGATGCCGTTGAGGGTGTGGATTATCAGGTCGACGCACTGGTGGAGGTGTGGAACGCCACCAACCTGCAGGATGCCGATCTGGTCGCGATCACCCACAGCGGCACGCAAGATCCTGCGTATTCGCCCGGCCCGTTCTCGGCGTTCACCGAATCCTACGTCGATCAGTTTTCGCGCTGGTACGCCGCGCGGCTTGCGGCCCACGGTGTGTGAGGAATGATCATGACCCGATTCGAGACTCTGCCTACCAGCATCGGTAACGCTTCCTCGCAACAGCGCTTCACAGACCCGGACACCTGGAGCGCGTATGGCGCGCAGTGGAACAGTGGCGAACAGAAAACCCTGCTGTGCTGCGATGTGCGTGACGAAACCCACGATGTGAAAACCTTCAGCTTTCGTTGTGCGGATTTCAGCGCGCTGAGTTTCGAGCCGGGGCAGTTCATCACGATTTCGCCGGTGATCGCCGGGCAGACCATCGCCCGTTGCTACACGCTGTCGTCCTCGCCGACGCGGCCTTTCTCGTTTTCGATCACGGTCAAGCGTGTGCCCAACGGGGTGGTGTCGAACTGGCTGCACGACAACCTGCGCGCAGGCGATACGCTCAGCGCGTCAGGCCCGGCGGGCAGTTTCACGCCGGTGGGGCATCCAGCGAAAAAGCTGCTGTACCTCTCGGCGGGTTCCGGGGTCACGCCTTTGATGTCGATGACCCGCGCGGGCTTTGACATGGCCGCCCAACTGGACATCGTTTTCGTACACAGCGCGCGGACGCCTTCCGACATCGTCTTTGATGAAGAGCTCACGCGTATGCAGGCCCTGATGCCCGGATTGCGCGTGTTGAACATCTGTGAAGCGCTGGGTGCGGATACGGACTGGACGGGGCCGGTGGGGCGTTTGAGTCTGGAGCTGTTGAGCGAGTCAGTGCCGGATTTCAAGCAGCGCGAGGTATTTACCTGCGGGCCGCAAGGCTACATGGGCGCGGTCAAGGCACTGCTGAAGAACGGTGGTTTTGACTTTCAGCACTATCACCAGGAGAGCTTCGATATCGCCGCGCTGGTGGAAACACCGTTGATTGAAGCGGCGCCGGTCGTCGAACAGGGCGAAACGCTGTTCACGGTCACCCTCTCCCGCTCCGGCAAAACCTTCAGCATGCCTGCGACCCAGACGGTGCTGTCGGCGGCGAAGAAGGCCGGCGCAATCGTGCCATCCTCCTGCAGCCAGGGCGTGTGCGGTACCTGCAAGACGGCGCTGCTGCAGGGGACGGTCGAGATGAACCACAACGGCGGGATTCGCCAGCGCGAGATCGACAAGGGGTTGCGGTTGTTGTGTTGCAGCAGGCCGACGTCGGATCTGGTGATTGATTTGTAGGTCATCGAAACAACAGAGCATGACCTGCATATGAATATCCCCTGTGGGAGACGGCTTTGTGCGGGCGGCGTTCCGACGAAAGCGGTGGGTCAGCCACTCACGATTTCGCTGATCCACCGTATTCGCCAGCAAGCCGGCTCCCACGGCCTTCGGCCAGAAGCGCGATAGCTGTTCGTCAACGCCCCTACAACTCCCCCACCACCGCGCTCACGTGAATCGCATCGTGCCGCCAATACTCCAGATCGCAATCGATCAACCTTCCCCGCTGGTCATGGTTGACCCTGGCAATGCGCAAACCGGGGCTACCGATGGACACCTTCAACGCCGCCGCTGCCTCAACGGGTAGCGCCGTCGGCACCATCTCGAACCGCACCTGACCGTAACGAATGTCGTAATGGCGGGCGTACAGTTCGGTGAGTGACTGATTCAGGTCGAAATCCAGAATCTGCGGAAAAAACTCGGGGTTGAGGTAATGCTCGACATACAGCACCAGGCGCTCGTCGATGCGGCGAGCGCGGCAGATCTGGATCACGCTGGACAGCGCCGGCAATTGCAGCAAGCCGCAGATCGCGGCCGAGGCCGGTTGCAGGCGCGCGGAGATCACTTGAGTCGCAGGCACTCGCCCCTGCGCCTCGACCATCGCGTGAAAGTGGCTGCGACGCATCAGGTCGTAAGCCAGGCGTGGCGGCGAGATGAACCAGCCGCGCCGCTCCTCGCGATAAATCAGCCCCTGCGCCTCCAATTGCACCAGCGCCTCGCGCAGGGTGATGCGCGTGGTGTCGAAGACTTCACTGAGTTTGCGTTCGGCGGGGAGTTTGCTGCCGGGGGGCAACAGACCGTGCTCGATCTGCTCCTGCAAGGCGTGGCAAATGGTCGTCACCGCTCGTGGCACATCTTGGCGCATTACGTTACCTATCTGGACTAGACCAGTGCGATTCGGGGGCACGATCTGCAGCGGGAAGGCCCGTTTCAGTG
>CAURWS010000409.1:0-4501 GCA_963528485.1 uncultured Pseudomonas sp.
GGATGGGCCTGCAACGCAACGACGAAGACTTCGGCCAGACCCTGGGCTACTGGGGCGTGCCAAGCGGTCCGTTCGTGATGGTGCCGTTCCTGGGCCCAAGCACCGTGCGTGACGCGTTCGCCAAATACCCGGACACCTACACTCAGCCTTACCGTTACATCGATCATGTGCCGACCCGCAACACCGCTTTTGCTGTGAACGTGGTGGACACCCGCGCAAGCCTCTTGTCGGCCGAGAAGCTGATCAACGGCGACAAGTACATTTTCATCCGCAACGCTTTCCTGCAGAACCGCGAGTTCAAGGTCAAGGATGGCAAGGTCGTCGACGATTTCTGATCGACCTGCCCGTTACGCAAATGCAGAAAAGGCGACTTTCGAGTCGCCTTTTTCTTTTTCGGATTTTGTCGAAACTGTGACGTAGTTCCGCAGTGATATCACTTCATCGTCAGGATGGTCAGCCCCAGTTTCTGCTGGCTGCCGTCGATGTCGGCAATCCACACCACTTCCGTATCGGCCTCAAGCCCCTTGAGCGCCGCGTGCTCCGATTCGATTCGCACGCTGATCCGGTCGCCGACCTTGAACGAGCGTGGCGCCTGTATCTGCATGCCAGAGCTGGATAAATCCACGCAAACCGCCGGGATGATCTGGCCTGCGTAAATCAGGCTGATGTCCGCGTCGACACGCATGCGGATGTAATCTCGTTTCTCTGCATAGTCGCGATCAATCTGACCCATGGCGCATCCTTCGTTTTTGTTGCTGATTTATGGGTTCTTATAACTCCCGGCGATTTGTGATGTAAAGACGCTGGCCGACCGCTGGAGCACCCTTGAAACGCCCGGCGGATGGGAGTACCGTCTGCGCCTTGAAGGGCACCTCTGCGAAGTGAAGCGTTTGACCAAAAGTCCGCTACCTTTGATTCAGAGAGGCTAGAAGCGAATCCAGTAGGCGGCCTGACAGAATCCGACCGCTTACGCCAACCTGATCTGGCGCCGTTTGCCCACATGCAAAAAACCAGTGCCACGCTGCTGATTATCGATGACGACGAAGTAGTGCGCGCGAGTCTCGCGGCCTATTTGGAAGACAGTGGGTTCAGCGTCCTGCAAGCCAGCAACGGCTTGCAGGGTCTACAGACCTTCGAGCAAAACAAGCCTGATCTTGTGATCTGCGACTTGCGCATGCCTCAAGTGGGCGGCCTCGAACTGATCCGTCAGGTCACCAGTCTTGCCCCGGAAACCCCGGTTATCGTGGTGTCCGGCGCGGGTGTCATGAGCGACGCTGTCGAGGCGTTGCGCCTGGGTGCGGCCGACTATCTGATCAAGCCCCTGGAAGACCTTGCCGTGCTGGAGCACTCGGTCAAACGGGCGCTGGATCGCGCGCGCCTGCTTCAGGAAAACAAGGTTTATCGCCAGAAGCTCGAGACCGCCAACCGCGAGCTCGAAGCCAGTCTGCATTTGCTTCAGGAAGACCAGGACGCGGGTCGTCAGGTGCAGATGAACATGCTGCCGACCAGCCCTTGGGCGATCGATTCGTTCGAATTCGAACATGAGATCATTCCGTCGCTGTATCTGTCCGGCGATTTCGTGGATTATTTCCGGGTTGACGATCACCGGGTGGCGTTCTATTTAGCCGACGTTTCCGGCCATGGCGCGTCCTCGGCGTTCATCACCGTGCTGTTGAAGTTCATGACCACGCGATTGTTGTTCGAATCCAAGCGTGGCGGCTCGTTGCCGGCCTTCAAGCCGTCCGACGTGCTGGGGCACATCAATCGCGGGCTGATCAGCTGCAAGCTGGGCAAGCACGTGACCATGGTGGGCGGGATCATCGACGAGAAAACGGGCAAACTCACGTACAGCGTGGGTGGCCACTTGCCGCTGCCGGTGCTGTACACGCCTAGCGAGACGCGCTATCTCGAAGGTCGCGGTTTGCCGGTAGGGTTGTTCAACGAGGCGACGTATACAGACCACGTGCTCGACTTGCCTGAGTCCTTTAGTCTGACTCTCCTGTCTGATGGCATTCTGGACCTGTTGCCAGGTGATACACTCAAAGAGAAAGAAGCCAGCTTGCCCGAATGGGTGAAGTCGGCGGGCGGCAGCCTGGATGGCCTGCGTCAGAAGTTTGGATTGGCCACACTCGGGGAGATGCCGGATGATATCGCCTTGTTGGTGTTGAGCAGGAACCTTTAATGAGTACCGGTAGAATCCAGTTTGCCGAGCAAGACGGCACATTCGTCCTGAAATTCGTGGGCGAAGTGCGTTTGACTCTCTGCTCGGCGTTGGATGCGACGATTGAGCGGATCTTCACCTCGATGAATTTTTCGACCGTGGTGATCGATCTGACCGAAACGCGCAGCATTGACAGCACAACTCTCGGCCTTCTGGCCAAGTTGTCCATTCTGTCCCGTCAGAAAGCGGGGCTGTTGCCCACTGTCGTGACCACCCACGAAGACATCACGCGCCTGTTGCAGTCGATGGGTTTCGATCAGGTGTTCAACATTGTCGGCAAGCCGATTCCACCCCCTGAAGCGCTGAGCGACCTGCCGTCGCAGGATCAGTGCGAGGATGTGGTCAAGGCCAAGGTGCTCGAAGCGCACAAGATCCTGATGGGGCTTAATGACTCCAATCGGGCGGCTTTTTGTGATCTTGTGAATGCGCTTGAGCATCAGTAATCCGGTTTTCGAGTAGACTCGGTTGGGTTCTGCCTTCAGGCAGAAACCCGCGATCCAACGCTCATCCCAAACAACGCACAGCCAAATAAAAAGGGGCGGCATCCCAAAGAATGCCGCCCCTCTCAGACGATCAAACACTTGCCCAGGCAATCAAGCCTTAGCGTGCAGCAACGCCTCGAGCTTCTCCTGATCGCGGGCAAACTGACGAATCCCCTCAGCCAGCTTCTCGGTCGCCATCGCATCTTCGTTCGATGCCCATCGGAACTGGCTTTCGTTCAACGTCTGACGAGGTTCGCCGCCGTTGCCCGGCTTGAGCTTCTGCACCAAAGGACCAGTGTCTTCCGACAGCTTCTGCAGCAAGTCCGGGCTGATGGTCAGGCGATCGCAACCGGCCAGCTCTTCGATCTGGCTCAGGTTACGGAAGCTCGCACCCATGACCACAGTCTTGTAGTCATTGGCCTTGTAGTAGTTGTAGATGCGGGTCACCGATTTGACACCCGGATCTTCCGCGCCCACGTAATCCTTGCCTTCGGCTTTCTTGTACCAGTCGTAGATACGGCCTACGAACGGCGAAATCAGGAACACACCGGCGTCGGCACAGGCCTGGGCTTGGGCGAAGGAAAATAGCAGGGTCAGGTTGCACTGAATGCCTTTCTTCTCCAGTTGCTCGGCTGCCTTGATGCCTTCCCAGGTCGAGGCCAGTTTGATCAGGATGCGGTCACGGCCGATGCCGAACTCTTCGTACAGGCCCACCAGACGCTCGGCTCGAGCGATGCATGCCTGGGTGTCAAAGGAGATGCGGGCATCTACCTCGGTCGAAACGCGACCGGGGACGACTTTGAGAATCTCGCGGCCAATCGCAACGGCGAAACGGTCGCTGGCCAGATTGATGTCGCCTTTGCTGCCACTGAAGGCTTCTTTGAGGCGCTCGGCGTTGCTGTCGTTGGAGCCAGCTTTGAGCAGCAGGGAAGGGTTGGTGGTGGCATCAACCGGCTTGAGCTTTTCGATGGCAGCGAAATCGCCGGTATCAGCGACGACGGTGGTGATCTTTTTGAGTTGTTCCAGCTTGGAAGTCATGAGCGTGCTCTGTCCTGTGGGTTTGATGACATTACCCGAGCGCCGCCGGTCACTCAAGGGCGTAAACCGTATCGAACACGCCGATTCAGAGGCCCGCGTTTGCGCAAACAGCGGACCTCTGCTTGCGCTGCACGCCGGGCACCAACCGAGTTTTTCAGCGGGGCGTGCGGGTACATGACGATCGGTCGCCGAGGAGGGCGGACATTCGATTCAGACTGCTTGGAGCCTTGTGGGCGAAGGTCGTTCCCTCCCGACCATCGATTGAGCTTGCAGACACCTTGGCCAAAGGCTTACACGCAATGAGGTGAAGTCGCTCTATGAACTGAAATATTTGAGCGATATATTGGTCCCATCAACTGAAGCAACGGAACGCTTCAGCGATCAAGGACGATCAGCCATTGGCGCGGAGCGCTGCCGACAGACTGTTGGAATGGCCTTGAACTGAAAAACGACCCGCTTCGGCGGGTTTTTTTATGCCTGATATTTTCTCGGCTGCTAGAAAAGACCGTTGTTATTGGCCGACGTTTCCGGGACGTCTTGAATGACATCCCAATGCTCGACGATCTGACCGTCTTTTACCCGGAATACGTCCACCACGGCCTGACCGCGATCCTGTGCTGACTCCTTTGAATGCACATGCAACCACACCAGATCATCCTGCGCCACGCTGCGCACTACTCGGGCGCTCGCATGCGGATGTTCCTTGAAGTAGCGGGAGAAATAGTCCACGAATGGCGCCTTCCCGTCCGCAACTTCAGGG
>CAURWS010000410.1:0-4499 GCA_963528485.1 uncultured Pseudomonas sp.
AAAAAACCTGCTCAGCGAAGCATTGCAGCGCAGTGGCGGCAACCTCAGCCAGGCCAGCCAGGAATTGGGCATGGCCAAGACCACATTGTTCGACAAGGTGAAGAAATACGGGTTGGGTTGAGCATCATTCAGCCCCCGTTCAACCCCTTGGCCCACCCTTTGCAATCCCCCTGAAAGGCCCGCCCGGCCGGTGTTCATGGCCATGATCCCGGTGTCCGGGGCGGCATTGGATGGGTGAAGGCAACCTTGAACATTCTCGATCTCGATCACAGCCTCACGCAACAGGCGCCGATCAAGGACCGGCTGCATGACGGCCGGGCGATACGCCTGGACCTGCTGGCTCTGGGGCCGGTGTTGCGGCTCTGGTCCACGGAAACCAATTACCAACGCTTTGCCGGGCATCTGGGCCATCGCGCCCGGCCCATGGGTAATCGTCCGGAAATTTTCTTCGTGGGTTCCGGCGACTACCACCACCTGACCCCTGCCCTGCTCAGCGACCTGCCCGAGCCGGTCACGCTGATCCACTTCGACAACCACCCGGACTGGGTGCATTTCGCCCCCCGACGCCACTGCGGTTCCTGGGTCAACCGGGCGCTGAAGCTGCCCCACGTCAAACGCATCATCACCCTCGGGCCGTGCAGCGATGACCTGCAAAGCCCGCAGCTCAAGGGCGGCAACCTTGGCGCGTTGAAGCGTGGCGATCTGCAGCTGTTCCCCTGGCGCCATCCGCCCTCGAAGGTCTGGGGCAAGATCGGCGACGGTCCCGGCCACCGGCAAGTCGATGGACACCTGCACTGGCACAACCTGGCCGATGTGGACTGGCCGGCGTTCCTCGCACAACTGGTGGCGAGCCTGCCCACCAAAGCGGTGTGGATCACCATCGACAAAGACGTGCTGGCCAGCGAAGACGCCGCCACCAACTGGGATCAGGGCGGCATGCGCCTGAGCCATCTGCTCGACGCCATCCGCGCGCTGGCGGCGAACAGCCGAGTGCTCGGCATCGACGTCTGCGGCGAGTTCGCCCCTCCGGCTTTCAGCAATCCGCTCAAACGCTGGGAGGCAAAATCCGATCAGCCTCCTGCCGAACGCTGGAGCGAGGCGGACATTGCGCGCAATGCCGAGACCAACGCAGCCTTGATCGCGCTGTTCGAGGAGCTGTTCCCATGACCCCGACTGTCGTGCTGTTGACTGCGTTTTCCATCCTGCTCGACGTCATCGGCCAGCTGGCATTCAAGCTCGGCCTGGACCGTTTGCCGGAGCACGAAGGCGGCTTTCGCCTGCGGCGCTTCTGGGTGCAGATCGCGGGCGCGCCGATGCTCTGGTTTGGCGTCGGCGCCTACGTGGTCGAGTTCATCACCTGGCTGCTGGTGCTGTCGCTGGCGCCGCTCTCCCTGGTGTTTCCGGCCGCGAGCCTGAGTTACGTCGGCGTGGTGCTGGCCGGGCGGCTGGTGCTGGGCGAACGCGTCAGCCGACGTCGCTGGATCGGCACACTGGTCATCACTGCCGGCGTCATGCTGGTGTGCGCCACCGGCGCGTGAGGTGCTCATGACACAGATTCAATCGGTTCCTGAAGGTGTTTCTCCCGTCACCCTGAGCGACGCTTCGACGCTGAGTGTGGAGGTCAGCCACAGCATTCATCGGGTCAGCCGCACCGACTGGGCTCAGCTCGACAGCGATGAACTGGAGGGCTACGACTATTACGCGGCCATCGAAGACGCCGGCCTGCCGGGCATCGAGCCGCGCTATTTCATGATTCGTGACCGCCAGCGCCTGATCGCCGTGGCCCCGGCGTATCGGCACAGGCTCAAGCTCGATCAGGTGCTCACAGGCCTTACGGCGAAGCTGTTGGGTCATCTGTCGGTGCCGATTCTGGCGGTGGGCTCGCCGGTGACGGAAACCTGCTCGATCGCCTGCGCCCCGGACTGGCTGGCGCGCACGCCCGAGCTCCTGCAGGTGTTGGTCACCGCCCTGCATCGCCAGTCGCGCCTGGAGGGCACTTGGCTGTACCTGTTCAAGGACGTCGGCGAAGAGCGCGTGACCTTGCGCAGCACCCTTGAGCACTTGGGGTTCGCCCGTATTGCGGGCATGCCGAGAACCCTGTTGCCGCTGCCCTACGCCGACGTGGAGGGTTACCTCGCCAGCCTCGGCCGGGTGACGCGCAAAGGGCTCAAACGTAAGATCAACGCGCCGTCCAATCTGCGCATCGAGGCGCGGCAGTACCAAGTCGAGGATGTGATCGAGCGCATGCTCGCGCTGTATGCCGACACGGTGGCGCGCAGTGGCGAGGAGATCGAACCGCTGACCGCCGACTACTTCCGCTCGGTACTGGCCAAGCTGGGCGAGCGCGCGACCTGCTACCTGTTCTGGTCCGACGACAGGCTGATCGGTTTCAACCTGCTGCTGGGCGACGGCACGCGACAGATCGACAAGGTCTACGCCTGCGATGGTGCTGCCGCCCGCGAGCACAACCTCTATCACCGAACCTGGCTGGCCCATGTGCAGCGCTGCATCGCCCAAGGCATCCCGGCGCTCGAAGCCAGCCAGGCGGCCTATGCCGAGAAGTTGCGCCTGGGCTGCACGCTGCTGGGCAATGACCATTACCTCCATCACCGCCGTGCGTGGGTCACCCGATTGCTGGGGTGGCTGGCGCGCAAGGCCGGGCTGGATCAATCGACTGTCGTGAGCGGGAAAGCTGAAGATGAGTGAACAGACCTTGAATCAGAAACCGGCCTGGCGCTGGCTTGAAGGCCGCGCCGCGAGCGTCGGGTTGTGGTGCCTGCTGATCGGCACGGAAAGCGGGGCGCAACTGGCGTTGAAGGTCGGCGGTGACGGGCTGGCGGCGATGCCGTTTGGCGTGGACTGGCTGCTGGCGGCGCTGACCAACGTCGCCGTGCTGGGAGCTGTGGCCTGTTACATCGGATCGTTTCTGAGCTGGATGCTGATCCTCAGGCGCAGCAGCCTGTCGCTGGCGTTTCCCCTGAGTTCGCTGGTGTTCGTGGTGGTGCTGCTGGGGTCGTGGCTGGCTCTCGGGGAACACATCAGCCCCCTGCACTGGCTGGGCGTGTGGGTGATCATTGGCGGGATTGCGTTGATGGCGGAAGGGGAAAGCTGATCCCCCCCTTGTAGCAGCCCGGCTTGCCGGCGGCAGCGATTCCAAACACGCCACCGCCGGCAAGCCGTGCTGCTACAGGTCGGTGTTTCAACTCATTGTTTGCCGTGATCCAGCAAAAACCCCAACCCGTGTGACAGCGGAATCTCCTTCACGCCCATCATCCGCTGCTGGTCCTTGATCTCCTTGTGAAAGGCCTTGACCTTGGTCCAGTGCATCTTGGGCCGGTAATGGTGTTCGGCGTGGTAGCCGTTGTTCATCCAGATGACGTTGTACAGCGTGCTGTACGAGCTCACGCCCCAGGCGATCGGCAGGTCGGGGTTGCCGCCAAAGTGCTCGTAGTAGCCGTTCAACGATGACAGCGACTGCCCCAGGTACCAGAACGGCAGCAACAGCAGCACCGCGTGCCAGTCGTAGAACGCCAGGGCGATGTAGGCCGCGACGGTCACGTAGATCTCCACTTTCGCCCAGCGCGCATCGTCGGGGTGTTTGCGCTTCATGTCTTCGTAATAGCTCTTGGGCTCGTCACGAAAGGCGCTGAGGAACACGTAGCGCCACAGCGCTTCTGGCTCGCCGTTGTGGCCGTAGCGGTAGATCGACAGCGGGTCGACCGTTTCGCCCTTTTCATTGGGCCGGTCGGAGTTGCCGCGATGGTGGCGGTTGTGGATGTCGCGGTACATGGTCTGGGAGAAACCGATGGTCACCGACAGCAGCAGGTCGAACGCGCGGTTCATGCCCTTGTGGGTGAAGTAGGGGTTGTGGATCTGGTTGTGCGAGATGCTGTTGATGCTCCACGACAGGCTGACGGCATACACCAGCGCCAGCGGCACGATGGCCCACCACGACAGGCTGTGAAAAGCTGTGACCAGCCACAGCACGAACGCGAAATGGGCCAGCGCCAGGGCAATCGGAACGATGTCCCAGAGTGAGTACGCGAGCCAGCGGTAAACGGGACGAGCCATGAAGAACTTCCTCGAAAACGATGAGTGCGTTGGCTCATTGCAAGGGCCAGACCAACCCGCCCGCTACTTGAAGTGATACGCCACAGCGACGTCCAGCTCGCCTTGATTGACGCGGCCTTGCTGGCGAACGATGGTGCTGTCGGCGGCTGAGCCCACCAGGTGAATCCAGCTGGCGCTGGTGATCAGCGACCAGTTGGGCGCGATGGGGAAGGCCACGCTCTGGGTCAGGGTCAGGTTCTGGAAACCGCCGCTGGCGTTGTAGGCGCGAATGCCGGAGGCCTGTGATTGCGCGCCGCTGACGCCGAAAAAGGTCTGCGCCTGCTCGGCGTTGGCGTAGTGCGCGGCGAGGGTTGTGCCGCCAAAAATGCCGTGGCCCAGCGGGTAATCCACTTCGCCGCCGACACGTCCCAACACGCCGCCCTGCCCGT
>CAURWS010000411.1:0-4496 GCA_963528485.1 uncultured Pseudomonas sp.
CCCTCCCCCAGCGCGTCGCTGAAGGCCATGGCGGCCGGGGTGACGCCTTCATTGATGGCATTGATGCGATGCCGCCAGTCCAGCACGTCGGCGTTGGTGGCGCTGCCATCGACGATACGCCCGTGCATTTCACGGGCGACTTCGTCCAGCTGCACCAGGTAGTCGTCGCCGATCTTCCACAGATCGATGGCCTTTTCCAGGTAGCTGAAATGACGGAAGTTGAGATAGAGCCAGATGATGCCGGGGGCATCGTCGGGATGGTTACCACCCTGCAGAATGCCTGCATTGGCGCGTGCGATGTCCGGAACCGCTTGATCCATGGCCACCCTCAGGTCATGCCCGCCCTGAGGAATGGCGATGGCCTGCTGGTACTTCAGGTAGTTGATCTCGTCGCGGCTGTTGGCGTAGAGATTCAGGTAATAAATGGCGTCCTTCTGACCCTTGGACCAGAGGCTCTCTCCCCCAACATAGCTTCGCACCGCCGACATCATATAAAGGCTGACACAGCCCAGCAGTGCCTGTAACAGCACCACCGCGATAAATGGCCAAACGATGCCCAGAAGACGGGGCTTCTCGAGAATCCGCTTTTGCTTCATGGTGTCCCTTTCATCAGCACTGCCAGATACTCACTCCCTCCGGTTCAGACGACCTTCCTGAAGCCCGAGGGACTCGGCTAATTTCCACGATGCAGCGGTTGGCTCTCACATCAATCCAGATGAGTTTAGGTGTAAACGCAAGTCCGTGGAGACGTAAATATGACGCTTTTCACACTTTCTTTGCACACACCGTTCAAGCATAGCCCAAGAATTGACGTGTTCCACTGGCGAAACGCCCGTTGGCGTGGGGAAAGAGAAAAACCGACAAGCTGTATCAGAGCTGTTGCAAATGACCGTAGAGGCGCGCATACAGGCCGCCGTCAGCAATCAGTTGCTGATGATCGCCGTCCTCGGCGATGCTGCCGCCGTCGAAAACCAGAACCCGGTCGGCCTGTTTCACCGCAGACAAGCGGTGGGCGATGATCAGCGTGGTGCGGCCGCTGAGAAAACGGTTCAGGGCCTGATGCAGGTTGTACTCGGTGGCCGCATCCAGCGCCGAGGTGGCCTCGTCGAGAATCACCACTTTCGGATCGGCCAGCACCATCCGCGCAATGGCCAGGCGCTGGCGCTGACCGCCTGAAAGACGCACGCCGGAGCGGCCGACAACGCTGTCCAGCCCTTGCGGCAAGGCACGAATCGAGGCATCCAGCTGGGCGATTTCCAGCGCCTGCCAGCAGGCTTCGTCGCTGCGCTCGCGCCCCATCGACAGGTTCGCCCGCACGGTGTCGTTGAACAGCGCCGGGTGTTGCAAGACCACCGCGACGTTTTCCCGCACGGTTTCCAGGCCGATGTCTTCAAGGCTCGCGCCACCAAAGCGGATGGTCCCCGACTTGGCGCTGTACAGGCCCAGCAGCAGTTGCACCAGCGTGCTCTTGCCGCCGCCGCTGGCGCCGACGATGGCGACCTTTTCCCCCGGCGTGATCGACAGGTCCAGATGGTCGAGGACCAACTCCTCGTTGTAACCGAAGCACAGGCCGCGAACATCAATGCTCACGGTCTCGCGCCCGACGAACGGATTGACCCGGCCTTCGTACTGCGGCTCATCGGCGCGAGCGAGCAGTTCGTTGATGCGGGTCAGCGCGCCGCCGGCGGCATAAAAGGCGTATTGCAGGTTCAGCAACTGCTCGACCGGGCCGATCATGAACCACAGGTAGCTGAACACCGCGAGCATGTGGCCGATGGACAGGTCGGAAAACAGCACGGTGAGCATCGCCGCCGCGCGAAAGATGTCGATGCCGAACTGAAACAGCAGCCCGCTGGCCCGGCCCGACGCATCGCTTTTCCATTGCGAGGAAACCGCGTAGTCGCGCACCTCTCTGGCACGCCCGCCCAGCAAACCGAGAAAATAGCCCTGCCGATTGCCCGCGCGGATTTCCTGAATGGCATCCAGGGTTTCGGTCAGCGCCTGGGTAAAACGCGAGGTGCTGTCGTTTTCCAGCTTCTTCAGGTGTTTGACGCGCTTGCCCAGCTTGACCGTGGCGTAAATCACCAGCGGGTTGAACAGCAAAATCAACAGCGCCAGTTGCCAGTGCATCCAGACCAGAATCGCGGCGGTGCCCGTCAACGTCAGCATGGCGACGAGGAACTTGCTCAGTGTTTCGCCGACGAATTTGTCCACGGTGTCCAGGTCAGTGACCAGATGCGCGGTCACCGTACCGCTGCCCAGGCTCTCGTATTCACCCAGCGATATGCGCTTGAGCCGCTCGATCAGACGCACGCGAATGCGATAGACGATGTCCTTGGACAGCCCGGCAAACAACCGCGCCTGAATCACGTTGAACAGCAGCGCGCCCAGTCGCAGGCACAGCGTAGCCATCAGCATCAGGGCGATGTACCCCACCGGTTTGTGCAGGCTCTCAGGCAAGAAGTGATTCATGAACAGCAATGCGGCGTCGCCCTTGCCCAGCAGCACTTCGTCGACCAGCAACGGCAGCAGCAACGGGATCGGCACCGAGCACAGCACCGCGAGGAACGCGACGCCGTTGGCGATCCACAGGGCTTTTTTATGGGTCAAGGCCAGACGGCGGATTTGCGTCCAGTCCAGGCGATCGACGTGGGCAAGGTGGTCGTCTGCAGCGCGCTTGCCCGAAGCTTCGACGTCGACGGAATCACGCACTGGCTGCGCGCTCCAGCCAACGGCTGAGCAACGGCGCCAGTTCTTCCAGAGGTTGATAACCGTTGGTCAACAGCGCCAGTTGGCCCTTGCGCTCGGCGAGCAGGGTCGGAAACCCGGCGATGCCCAGATCCTGCACCCAGGAAAAGTCCGCTGCCGTGGCCGCGTGCTGTTCGGCACTGTCGAACGCCGCAGCGAACTCGATGCGCGGCAGGCCGGCGTTTTCGGCAAGCTCTGCCAGCACCGACGCCTGGGTGGTATCGCGCCCATGCAGGTAGAACGCCTGCTGGATTTCTTTCACCAGCTTCCAGGCGATGTCCGGCGCCAGGCTGCGTGCTGCGACGATGGCGCGGCAGGCTGGCTCGGTGTCGTAGACAAACCCGTCAGGCAGGGCGTCGTCGAACTTGAACGACTGCCCCGTGGTGTCCTGCACCGCGTGCCAGTGTTCGAGAATGTAACGCTTGGTGGTCGGCTCCAGCGCCGCGCCACTGCCGGTGCGCAAACCGCCCACCACAATGTGCAACGGCACGCCCGCCGCGTTCGCCTGCTCGACCAATGCGTCGGCCACGGGCGCAAAACCCCAGCACCACGAACACATCGGGTCCATCACATACAACAGGCGGGCGTTCATCGGGTCAAGCCTCGTTCGTTTGCGTTTCGTCAGGCTGCGCGTCCAACAGACGGTAGTTGCGACCGATCGGGTGCGGCTGATTGCGCGCCTTGGCCAGTTCGATCTGTTTCTGCCGGTCGATGGCGCTGCGGCGGGTCTTCTCGCTCAGCGAATCCCAGCAATGCGGGCAACTGACGCCTGGCGAATAATGCTCGCTGGCGCGGTCTTCGACGCTGATCGGGGTGCGGCACGCATGACATTGATCGTAGTCGCCTTCGGTCAGGTCGTGGCGCACGGTCACGCGATTGTCGAACACGAAGCAGTCGCCGCGCCACTGGCTTTCTTCCTGCGGGACTTCTTCGAGGTATTTGAGAATGCCGCCCTTAAGGTGATAGACCTCTTCGAAGCCCTCGCCGAGCATGTAGCTGGAGGCTTTTTCACAGCGAATGCCGCCGGTGCAGAACATCGCGACTTTCTTGTGCTTGGCCGGATCGAAGTTGGCCTTGATGTACTCGGGAAATTCACGAAAGGTCGTGGTTTTCGGGTCGATGGCGCCTTCGAAGGTGCCGATGGACACTTCATAATCGTTACGGGTGTCGATCAGCAGCACTTCCGGGTCGGCGATCAGCGCGTTCCAGTCCTGTGGCTCGACGTAAGTGCCGACGGCCTTGTTCGGGTCGACGCCTTCGACGCCCAGGGTCACGATCTCTTTCTTGAGCTTGACCTTGGTGCGGTAGAACGGCTGCTCGTCGCAGTAGGATTCTTTGTGGTCGATGTCGATCAGGCGCGGGTCGCTGCGCAGCCAGGCCAGCAGGCCGTCGATGCCTTCGCGGGTCCCGGAAACCGTGCCGTTGATGCCTTCGTCGGCGATCAGCAGGGTGCCTTTGATACCGTTGTCGTTCATGGCGTTGAGCAGCGGCTCGCGCAGCTCGACGTAGTCCGACAGGGTGACGAATTTGTACAGCGCCGCGACGACGATAGGTGCGGTTTGAGTCATGTTGCGTCTCCAGGTGGTGACCCTCGCAAAGGGCCTACCGGATAAAAAATTCAGGTGAACGCGTGCCGACCAGGCAACGCGGCGCGGATTCTAGCAAAAATCGACGGCGAGCAGACAGGGTGGGTGATCGGTGGGGAGTTGATGCAGATCAAGAAACGGGAGAACACCGCAATGTTGGAG
>CAURWS010000412.1:0-4494 GCA_963528485.1 uncultured Pseudomonas sp.
GGCTGACACAGCGCAATCGCGGGCAAGCGCGCTCCTACAAGAGGTAGGCGTCGCACCAGATTCAGGAGTTAACGCAATCCGCGCTTGGTTTCGTCCAGTTCGCGGATGTATTTGAAGATTTTGCGGGTCGCAGTCGGCGCCTTGTTCTGCTTGGCTTCGTGCTGGGCCTGACGGATCAGCGAACGCAATTGCTGGCGGTCGGCATCCGGGTACTCGTTGACGAACTGTTCGAGCACCTCGTCAGTGCCGCCCACCAGGCGATCGCGCCAGCGTTCCAGGTTATGAAAGCGCTCGTTGTACTGACGCGTGGAGGCGTCGAGCTGATCGAGCAGCACCAGGATCTCGTCCAGATTCTGGTCGCGCATCAGCCGGCCAATGAACGAAATGTGGCGTTTGCGCGCAATGTGCGCGGTGTGCTTGGGAGCGTCGGCCAGTGCCCGACGCAACTCGTCGGTCAAGGGCAGCTTGGCCAGCACATCGGGCTTGAATGTCGTCAAGCGCTCGCCTAGGTCCACCAGAGCGTGAAGCTCTTTTTTGACCTGGGTTTTGCTTTTCTCTCCGTCGAAGGAGTCGTCGTAAGAATCAACCATGGGGGCAGTCCGCAAATAAACGCCGCCATGATAACCAGTCAGGGGCCAATTGTCCGGCCCGGCTGCCGAAATCGGAATTTGATGGAGTAAGTCATGAGTGCATCAGAAAGCGTCGGCCCACAGGCCTTGCCAGCGCTGCAACAGCAGGTCGAGCAAATCGTCGCCGAAGCCAAACGTCAGGGCGCGACCGCTTGTGAAGTCGCTGTGTCGGTGGATCAGGGCCTGTCGACGTCCGTCCGTCAGCGCGAAGTCGAGACCGTCGAGTTCAATCGCGATCAGGGTTTCGGCATTACCCTGTACGTCGGCCAGCGCAAGGGCTCGGCCAGCACCTCGGCCAGCGGTCCCGATGCGATACGCGAAACCGTGGCCGCAGCCCTGGCGATCGCCAAACACACCTCTGAAGACGAAAGCTCGGGCCTGGCTGACGCTGCGCTGATGGCCAAGGAACAACCGGATTTCGACCTGTTCCACCCCTGGAACATCACCCCGGAAGAGGCCATCGAGCGCGCGCTCATCTGTGAAGCCGCTGCGTTCGACGCCAACCCGCTGATCAAGAATGCCGATGGCACGACCCTGAATGTGCATCAAGGCTGCCGCGTGTATGGCAACAGCCACGGCTTCATCGGCGGCTACGCATCGACGCGCCACAGCCTCAGTTGCGTGATGATCGCCGAAAAAGACGGCCAGATGCAGCGCGATTACTGGTACGACGTCAATCGTCAGGGCGAGCTGCTGATGGACGCCAAACTGATCGGCCAGAAAGCCGCCGAGCGCGCCGCCAGCCGTTTGGGCGCCCGCCCTGTGCCGACCTGCGAAGTGCCGGTGCTGTTTTCCGCAGAACTGGCGGGCGGCCTGTTTGGCAGCTTCCTGGGGGCGATTTCCGGCGGCAACCTGTACCGTAAGTCGTCGTTCCTCGAAGGCGCGATTGGCCAGCGCCTGTTCCCGGAGTGGATGACCATCGACGAGCGTCCACACCTGATGCGCGCCATGGGCAGCTCGGCGTTCGACGGCGATGGCCTGGCGACCTACGCCAAGCCGTTCGTCGAAAACGGCGATCTGGTGTCCTACGTCCTCAGCACCTACTCGGGCCGCAAGCTGGGCTTGCCGAGCACCGCCAACGCGGGCGGCGTGCACAACCTGTTCGTCTCCCACGGCACTGAAGACCAGGCAGCGCTGATCCGTCGCATGGGGCGCGGGCTGTTGGTCACCGAACTGATGGGCAGCGGCCTGAACATGGTCACTGGCGATTATTCCCGTGGCGCGGCAGGCTTCTGGGTTGAAAACGGCGAAATCCAGTTCGCCGTTCAGGAAGTGACCATTGCCGGCAATATGCGCGACATGTTCAAGCAGATCGTCGCCGTTGGCAGCGATCTGGAGATGCGCAGCAACATTCGCACGGGTTCGGTGTTGATCGAGAAAATGATGGTGGCGGGGAGCTGATTTCCCAATTCCATAGCACCACCCCCAAAGGCCTGCCCCGGTTTCGGTGCAGGCCTTTTTATTGTCCGCAATTTGGAAACGTGACGGTGATCAACCCAATACCGGGGTTGTTTTGATTCTTAAACTCATTTAATAATGAATATCATTTGCTTCATGAGCCTGTCCCATGGGTACTGTCCTGCACGAGTCGCCTTATCTGGAAAACTGGCGTGCGCTGAGTCTGCGGATTCGCTGCGCCCTCGATCCTGACGAGCCCCGTGTCATCGAACACTACCTGGCCGAAGGCCGCTATCTGGCGCGCTTTACCGCCACGCCGCAGGTGCTGATCGCCGAAAGCACCTTCCGCCTGCTGATCGACACCGCCCGTGACACCGCCTTGCCCTGGCACTGGCGCTGCCTGTGTCTGGATCAGGCCTGGCGTCCGCTGCGCGACCTGCAGGCCCTCGCGCACTCCCCCCTTCAACGCCAACGCTGGCAGAGCTTCGCCCATCAACTGGCGACCTGCGTGTTGCAACCCTCGATTTCTCTCGCTGAACTGATGCAAGGATCACTTGATGAGTAATACCCGTATTGAACGCGACAGCATGGGCGAACTGCAGGTCCCGTCCGAGGCCCTGTATGGCGCGCAGACCCAGCGTGCGGTGAACAACTTCCCGATCAGCCAGTTGCGCATGCCTCGCCAGTTCGTTCGTGCACTGCTGTTGGCCAAGGCCGCTGCCGCTCAGGCCAACCTTGAGCTCAAGCAAATCAGCGAAGGTCAGAGCAAGGCCATCGTCACTGCCTGCAACGAGTTGCTGGCGAGCGACTTCATGGCGCACTTTCCGGTGGACGTGTTCCAGACAGGCTCCGGCACCAGCACCAACATGAACGCCAACGAGGTCATCGCGACCCTCGCCAGCCGCGCACTTGGCGAACCAGTGAATGCCAACGACCACGTCAACTGCGGTCAGAGCAGCAACGACATCATCCCGACCACCATCCACGTCAGCGCCGCGCTGGCCATTCACGAGCAACTGCTGCCTGCGCTTGCGCATCTGGTCCAGGTCATCGAGCAGAAGGCGAGCCAGGTTCACCCGTTCGTCAAAACCGGCCGCACTCACCTGATGGACGCTATGCCGGTGCGTTTGAGCCAGGTGCTCAACGGCTGGTCTCAGCAGATCAAGGCCAATGTCGAGCACATCGAAAACCTGCTGCCGAGCCTGCAAGCGCTGGCCCAGGGCGGGACGGCGGTGGGCACCGGGATCAACGCACACCCGGAATTCGCCTCGCGTTTTGCCACGCAACTGAGCCAGTTGAGCCACGTGGGCTTTGTGCCGGGCAAGGATCTTTTCGCCCTGATCGGCTCTCAGGACACCGCCGTGGCGGTTTCCGGTCAGCTCAAGGCCACCGCCGTGTCGCTGATGAAGATCGCCAACGACCTGCGCTGGATGAACTCCGGCCCCCTCGCGGGCTTGGGCGAGATCGAGCTGGAAGGCCTGCAGCCGGGCTCCTCGATCATGCCCGGCAAGGTCAATCCGGTGATTCCGGAGGCCACCGCGATGGTCGCCGCGCAAGTGATCGGCAACGACGCGGCGATCACCGTCGCCGGCCAATCGGGCAACTTCGAGCTGAACGTGATGCTGCCGATCATCGCCCACAACCTGCTCGAAAGCATCGAGCTGCTGGCCAATTCCAGCCGTCTGCTGGCCGACAAGGCCATCGCCACCTTCAAGGTCAACGAGGCCAAGCTCAAGCAAGCCCTGTCGCGCAACCCGATCCTGGTGACCGCGCTGAACCCGATCATCGGTTATCAGAAGGCCGCTGAAATCGCCAAGACCGCCTACAAGGAAGGCCGCCCGATCATCGATGTGGCGCTTGAGCACACCGATCTGGATCGTGCGCAGCTGCAAACCCTGCTCAACCCGGAAAAACTCACCGCAGGCGGCATCTGACCTGCGACCACCCACGTCAGCGATCGAGGAGACGCGCCATGGAGCATTGGAAAAGCACCATTCTTAAAGGCAATAGCTGCTTCAACCGTGGCGATCTGGTCGACGCCCGCGAACTCTATCTGCAAGCCCTGGCCTTGGCGCAAGTGCTGCTGGAGCGCTGGAAAGACCCTGACGAGGCGGTGGCGGCGTTCGTGATTTCCCATCACAACCTGGCCGATCTGCACCTGAGCCTGAATCAGCCGGAAGAAAGCGCCGAGTACCTGTGCTCGGCTCATCAACGCCTGCTGCAGGTGATTTCGAACACGCGCCTGACCCCTGCGTTGCGTCAGGCCGCGTTCCGTCACAGCAACAAGACCTACAGCGAACTGTTGGGCTTCATCAGCGAACACGGTGAATACCCACGCACCCACCGACTGCTCAACAGCAGCGGCGAACACTCACGCTCGGCGCTACAGCGCAACGCCGCTGCCGCCGGCACCTTGTCCTTTGGAGTCCATTGATATGCCGTATACCTTGCCTGCCTTGCCATACGC
>CAURWS010000413.1:0-4491 GCA_963528485.1 uncultured Pseudomonas sp.
CGCGAGGCGCAGACGGCTTTGCTGTTGCTCGGGGTTTTCCGCGTTCAGGATCGGGCAGTTCTCGTAGAAGCTGGAGAACAGCCCGGCCAGGTCGTACAGGTAGGCGCACAGCACGTGCGGCGTGCCTTTTTCGGCGACGTTGTTCACGGTTTCGCCGAATTGCGCCAGACGCGCAGCCAGATCCTGCTCTTGAGGAGCCTCAAGGATGATCTGGCCTTTGCTCTCGTCGAACGCCTCGCCCAGCTTGCGGAACACGCCGGAAACACGGGTGTAGGCGTACAGCAGGTAAGGCGCGGTGTTGCCTTCGAAGCTCAGCATCTGGTCGAAGTTGAAGCTGTAGTCGCTGGCGCGGTGCTTGGACAGGTCGGCGTATTTCACCGCGCTGATGCCCACGGCCTTGGCGATGCTGCGCAGCTCGTCTTCGGCGACTTCCGGGTTCTTCTCTTTCACCAGCACGTAGGCGCGTTCTTCGGCTTCGTCGAGCAGGTCGACCAGCTTCACGGTGCCGCCATCGCGGGTCTTGAACGGACGGCCATCGGCGCCGTTCATGGTGCCGAAGCCCATGTGCTCCATCTGCATGCCGTTGGTGACGAAACCGGCGCGACGGGCCACTTCGAACACTTGCTGGAAGTGCAGGGCCTGACGCTGGTCGACGAAATACAGCGCCCGGTCGGCTTTCAGTACGTTGCTGCGGTAGCGCACGGCAGCGAGGTCGGTGGTGGCATAGAGGTAACCGCCGCCTGCTTTTTGCACGATGACCGGCAGCGGGTCGCCGTCGGCATTCTTGAACTCATCGAGGAACACGCACTGCGCGCCCTTGCTTTCGACCAGCAAGCCAGCCTTTTTCAGGTCGCTGACCACGTTGGCCAGGTCGTCGTTGTAGGCGCTTTCGCCCATGACGTCGGCTGGGGTCAGTTTGACGTTCAGCCGCTCGTACACTTCCTGACAGTGCGACAGGGAGATGTCCTTGAAGCGGGTCCACAGCGTCAGGCACTCAGGGTCGCCTGCCTGCAACTTGACCACCAGAGCACGGGCGCGCTCGGCGAACTCTTCGGATTCGTCGAAACGGCCCTTGGCGGCGCGGTAGAAGTTTTCCAGGTCCGACAACTCGTCGCTGGTGGCGGGGGTTTCCTGCAGATAGGCCAGCAGCATGCCGAACTGGGTGCCCCAGTCGCCGACGTGGTTCTGCCGAATCACGGTGTCGCCGAGAAATTCCAGCACGCTGGCCACGCCGTCACCGATGATGGTCGAGCGCAGGTGGCCGACGTGCCTCTCTTTGGCCAGGTTCGGCGCCGACAGGTCAACGACTACGCGCTGCGCCGGGCCGTTCTTGCGCACCGACAGGCTGGCGTCGGCCAGGGCTTCGTCGAGGCGCGAGGCCAGGGCCTGGGTGTTCTGAAAGAAGTTGAGAAAGCCGGGACCGGCGATGTCGACCTTGCTGATCTGCTCGTCGGCTGGCAGCGCGGCGACGATCTTCTCGGCCAGATCGCGCGGCTTCATGCCCGCAGGCTTGGCCAGCATCATGGCGATGTTGCTGGCGAAGTCGCCGTTTTTCTTGTCCTTGGCGTTTTCCACCTGGATCGCCGGCGTCAGCCCTTGCGGCAATACGCCTTCGGTGACGAGTTGGCTCAGAGCTTGTTGGATCAGCTGGCGAATGGTGTCTTTCATGAGGCTCTCTTTCGACCGCAAGCGCGGCAGCGCTTCGATGCGCGGGTGGAAAAACTGGGCATTATCCGTTGCCGGAGCCACCTTGCCAACCGCGTTGGATGTGCGGTTGGCTATCGACTAATAAAGATCCACCGGATCCACATCCAGCGACCACCTGACCGCCCGCCCGCTGGGCAGGCTTTCCAGGATCAACAGCCAGCTCGCCAGCAACTTGTGCAAGGGCGCGCGCGCGTTGGCCTGCAGCAGCAACTGGGCGCGGTATCGCCCCGCCCGGCGCTCCATCGGAGCGGGAACAGGGCCCAACAGTTCAATTCCGCCTAGCGACATTTCCTTCAATAAATGCTCGGCATTCGTACAGGCTTCGTCCAGAAAACCCTCGGCTTGTCCTGGCTTGTGGGCTTCGGCGCGCAGCAGCGCCAGGTGTGAAAACGGCGGCAAACCGGCGGCGCGGCGTTCGCTCAAGGCCTGCTCGGCAAAGGCGAAGTAGCCTTGCTCGGTCAGCTGGATCAGCAGCGGGTGCTCGGCCAGGTGAGTCTGGATGATCACCTTGCCTGGCTCTTCAGCGCGGCCTGCGCGCCCTGCGACCTGCACGATCAGTTGCGCCATGCGTTCGCTGGCGCGGAAGTCGCCGGAGAACAGCCCGCCGTCGGCGTCCAGAATCGACACCAGCGTCACGCGAGGGAAGTGGTGCCCTTTGGCGAGCATCTGCGTGCCGACCAGAATGCACGGGTGGCCTTTCTGAATCGTAGCGAACAGCTGGTTCATGGCGTCCTTGCGCGAGGTGCTGTCGCGATCAACGCGCAAAACCGGGTAGTCCGGGAACAGAATCGCAAGCCGTTCTTCGGCGCGTTCGGTCCCCGCACCCACAGGGCGCAGGTCCACCTTGCCGCAGGTCGGGCAGTTGCGCGGCACGCGTTCGACGTGGCCGCAATGGTGGCAGCGCAACTCGCCGTAGCGCTGGTGCACGGTCATGCGTGCGTCGCAGCGGTTGCACTCCGACAGCCAGCCGCAATCGTGACAGAGCAGCGTCGGGGCAAATCCGCGGCGGTTGAGGAACACCAGCACTTGCTGCCCGGCGGCGAGTGTCTGTCCGATGGCCTGCTGCATGGGGCCGGAAATGCCACTGTCCAGCGGGCGACTTTTCACGTCCAGGCGCAGGAACCGCGGTTGTTGGGCGCCGCCGGCTCGCTGATTCAGGCGTAGGAGGGCATACCGACCGGTGTAGGCGTTGTGCAGGCTTTCCAGTGATGGCGTGGCCGAGCCGAGCACGATCGGGATGTCTTCCTGTCGGGCGCGGACCAGTGCCAGGTCCCGCGCGTGGTAACGCAGGCCTTCCTGCTGTTTATAAGAGCCGTCGTGTTCTTCGTCGATGATGATCAGCCCCGGATTTTTCATCGGGGTGAACAGCGCCGAGCGGGTGCCGATGATGATGTCTGCCTCGCCATCACGCGCCGCCAGCCACGCGTCCAGGCGATCGCGATCATTGACTGCCGAGTGCAGCAGGGCGATGCGTGCATTGAAGCGCTGCTCGAAGCGGGCCAGGGTTTGCGGGCCGAGGTTGATTTCCGGGATTAGCACCAGCGCCTGTTTGCCAGCCTCCAGGGTTTCGCGGATCAACTGCAGATAGACCTCGGTCTTGCCGCTGCCGGTGACCCCGGCGAGCAGCGAGGCGTGGAAGCTGCCAAACCCCGAGCGGATGGCCTCGCAGGCGGCGCGTTGCTCGGCGTTGAGCGGCAGTTCCGGCTGCGCCAGCCAGTGCTCGTGGCGTTCCATTGGCGCATGGCCGCGCACCTCGACAGTCACCAGCTCCTTGGCCTGCAACAGGTTGAGGCTGTCGCGGTTGAGGTTCAGCTTGCTCAAAAGCTGGTGGGCAACGCCGTGAGGATGCTGTGCGAGGGTCTGCAGGGCTTCTTTCTGTTTTGGCGCACGAGCGATGCGCGGGTCGTCGACGCTGGCGCCGGGGGCGACTTGCCAGAAACGCTCCTGGCGAGCCTCGGCGGGCTCACCCTGGCGCAGCAGTACCGGCAGCGCCCAGCTCAGCGTGTCGCCGAGGCTGTGCTGGTAATACTGAGAGGTCCACAAACACAGCTTGAACAGCGAGGGCGGCAGCGGCGCTTGGGTGTCGAGCAGGGCGATGGCGGGCTTGAGCTTGTCGGCGGGCACATCGCTGTGATTGGTGACTTCCACCAGCACGCCGATCATCTCCCGGCGGCCAAATGGCACTCGCAAACGCATGCCGGGCTGCAGGGCTTCGCGGGCGATACCGGCAGGCAAGCGGTAATCGAACAGGCGACGAAGCGGCGAGGGCAGGGCGAGGCGCAGGATGGCGTCGGGCACGCGGGGGATTTCCTGTTACGGAGTATGACCAGGCCGCGATCTTAGCAGACGACCGGCGTGAACGTTCCCTTGCGTGATTTGCAGTGTCTGTTAATATGCGCGGCCTAATTCCGTGCGGTATTCAACAATAGTGTTGGGTGGCGGCACGATAGCCCGAGGAAATACCCATGAAAGAAAATATCCACCCAGTTTACGAAGACGTCGTTGCAACCTGCAGCTGTGGCAACGTCATCCACACCCGTTCCAACCTGGCCAAGCCTCTGAGCCTGGACGTTTGCAACGAGTGCCACCCGTTCTACACCGGTAAGCAAAAGACTCTGGACGTTGGCGGCCGCGTCGACAAGTTCAAGTCGCGTTTCGGTGCGTTCGGCGCAACCAAAGCGAAGTAAGCGTGGTTTTTCTGGAGCGCTCCCCGAGCTTTTCCAGGCTGCTCAAGAAGGCGTCCCTTGCGGGCGCCTTTTTTGTGCCTGCGATTTGGTTATCCAC
>CAURWS010000414.1:0-4490 GCA_963528485.1 uncultured Pseudomonas sp.
AAGCGGGATGCCACATGGCGTTTCGCATTATGAAAGAATAGAATAAGGTAACGGAGTGCGTTCATGATTAAGACGGTCAAGCAAGCCTGTCGGTTCAACCCCATCATTCGCGACTACCGGATGGCTCAGGGTATCGAGAACCTCGCAGACCTCATCAATGACGCGGGCGACGGCAGCGAGTTCTTCTCGCGCAACTTCGTTACCCATGGCATGGAGCAGCTTTTCCGCGAAGGTCTGTTGCGTCTGTCTGGCAAGTCAGATCAGGCGGTGTTTGAACTGACTCAGGCGATGGGAGGCGGTAAGACGCACATGATGATCGCGCTGGGCCTTCTGGCACGCCATCCGCATCTGCGCAAGAATGTTCTGCCAGCCGACTTGGCTTCACGCGTAGATTTTGGGCAAGCGCGTATTGCCGCGTTCAACGGCCGCAACAACCCCGATAACTTTATCTGGGGCGAGATTGCTACCCAGCTAGGTGAAGCCGAAGCCATCAAGCCCTACTGGGCGAATGGCCCCAAGGCTGTCGATCAACGTCAGTGGAAGGAAATCATTGGCGACGAGCCGACGCTGATCCTGCTTGACGAACTGCCGCCCTATCTCGACAACGCTAGTACGCAGAGATTCGGTCAGGGTACGCTGGCCAACATGGCGGTCTACAGCCTCTCCTGCCTGATGAGCGCAGCGCTAGATCTACCCAACTGCGCTATCGTAGTCGCCAACCTGTCGGGCAGCTACAAGGCCCAGACTAAGGCGCTGGCCGACGCCATCTCCAACCTGCAGCAGGAAACCCGCCGCCAGGCGATGACCATCACGCCGGTGCAACTGGCGGGCAACGAAATCTACGAAATTCTGAAGAAGCGCCTCATCGACGAACTTCCGGATGAGCGGGTCATCTCTGATATCGCCGAGGAGTACGCGCAGCAGATCAAGAAAGCCGAGGATGGCGGCTACATCGTCGCCAGCAGCATCGAGCAGATCGCCGAGCAGGTGCGGGAAACCTATCCTTTCCATCCATCGTTCAAGCACCTCGTTGCGCTGTTCAAAGAGAACGAAGGCTTCCGCCAGACCCGTGGCTTGATGCAGTTCACTGCGCGACTGCTCAAGAGTGTCGACGAGCGCACAGCCGACGACGTTTTTCTGATCGGCACACAGCATCTCAACTTGAACGACGAGCAGGTCAAAGACGAGATCGAGCGTATTGCACCCAAGCTGATGCCAGCGGTGACGCGCGATATCGCCGACGCGGGCAACGCCATTGCAGAGCACATCGACGCTGACCTGGCGGGCGATGCCGCACAGCAACTCATGACGTTGCTGCTGTCATCCAGCCTGTCCCGCGCTGTCGGGGGACGCATCGGGCTTACGGAAAGCGAACTGATTGAGTTCCTGGCTGCGCCCCAGCGTAAGCCCGACGAATTTCTTCAGGCCATGCAGCGCCTACGCGAGTCGGCGTGGTACCTCCACCGTGAAGAGCAACGCTTCTTCATCAAGGAAACGGAGAACCTGTCGCGCCAAATCGAGCGGAACGCCAAAGAAATTCCACAACCGAAGGTCGATCAGGCGCTCATCAATCGACTCTCGGGCATCCTCGCACCGGTCAGCAAGATCGCCTATCAGGACGTGCAGGTGCTGCCCCGGCTGGATGAACTCAAGCTCGGTGGCCCACGCACGTTGATCGTCATCAAGCCGGATGGCAAGGTGCCGCCCAGTGAACTGCAAAATTTCTTCGACTACCAGCAGGAGAAGAACAACCTGCTGGTGTTGAGCGGTCAGGATAGCCTGCTGGCCGACGCGGTCGAAGAGCGGTTGCGCGAGCTGTACGCTATCGAGCAAATCCATAAGCGTCTCAAATCCGGCGACACCTTGTTCGAGGAAGCCCGGGATCGCTTTGAAGAAGCGGAAGATCGGTTCGGCAAGGCGCTGTCGGCGGCCTACAACCGCCTGTACTTCCCTGCCAACGACCCAGTGGACGGACGCGACGTGCTAGCCGGGGTCACCATCGACCAAGGGCTGAAGCTTGGCCAAGGTGATCAGTCCGCCGAGACGCAGATCGAAAAACTGCTGACCAGCCCGCGCGCCGACTACAAGCTGGTCGCAGACCTGGGCAAGGACAACTTCGACGAATGTTTCGCGCAGGCCGAGGAGTACCTGTGGCCGTCTGGCAAAGACAATCGTCGCACCCCTTGGAAGGACGTCGCCACCCGCGCCAAATGCTCTCCTATCTGGCCGTGGATGCCGGGTGCCAGTGGTCTGGATACGCTCAAAACCGAGGCTCTGAAACAAGGTCGCTGGCGCTTGGGCGAGGACGGCTACATCGAGAAGGGGCCGTTCCCCAAGGATAAGGCTACCGTCAACGTGTCCGTCATCAACGTCAAGCCGGACACCGGCGAGACGGTGTTGAGCCTCACACCACGCCACGCAGGTGACAGTCCGGTCGTCTATTGGTCGGCCAAGGCCGACGTTTCCGACAAGGACAACAAGGTCGAGGACTTGGACAACTTCAGCTCGACCGAAGGCACCTTGTACTTCTGGGTCAAGGACACCACTGGCCAGCATGAAAGTGCAGCGGCTACTCGCTGGCTTGCCGATCTCAAGATCCGTCATCAGGTCGAACCAGCCGCTGACAAGCGCCGCGTCACCCTGGCCGCCACACCGCACGCTGATATCTACTACACGCTGGACGGCTCCAACCCCAAGGACGGCACCCGCTACGACGCGCCGTTCGAGATCGGTTCCACGAGCTGCCGCCTGCTGGTGTTCGCCCGCGCGGGCGAGGCTAACAAGACGGCGGACTTCCAGATCCCCGCCAGCGGCGACAAGACGGTGCAGATCGTCGACAGCAAGCCCGCGCGCCTGCAAAGCAAGCGTGTTGCTCTCGACACGACCGATCGCGTCTTCAGCGTCATCAACCGTTTCCGCGATCAGCCGGGCACGCGTTTCAAGGGTGTGCGCGTCGAAATCGGTGAGGGCGAGAACACCGTAACCGTGCGCTTCCAGGAGCGCGAAGTCACCGCCGCCATCATCGAAGGCGTCGTCAACAGCCTGCGCGACGTGCTCAAGGAGCCCGACGCCCCGCTGAACATTGCCATTGCCGACGGCATCGCCTTCGATACCGGCTTTGCACTCAAAGAGTTCGCCAAGCTTGCCGGAATCGAGCTGAAGCCGGGCGACATCAATCAGGAGGAATGAGGATGGCTAAAGCCGCAGGTAACACACCATCGCCCAAGGCGCGTGCGCAAGTGCTGCACACGCTGGGTTTTGGCGTGCCTGCGA
Organism: uncultured Pseudomonas sp.; assembly: GCA_963528485.1. GTDB lineage: Bacteria > Pseudomonadota > Gammaproteobacteria > Pseudomonadales > Pseudomonadaceae > Aquipseudomonas. The sequence goes on from CAURWS010000414.1 coordinate 3,274, forward strand.
CTTCTGATCCTCATCACTTCAAGGTCGTTATTCCCAAGGCCAGCACGGGCAAAGTTCAGATCAGTGAACACCTCGGCTTGCAGTCTGCAAGCAACGACAACGCGGTGATTGACCGCGTTCTGCTGGATCGACCGCGCTGGACCGCCATCCGCGCCGAAGTTCAACGAGCCTTCAACGCTCGTCTGGCCGCGCATGGCATAAAGCCCGGTGCGTGGAAGGTCGGCGACAACCCTGTGGATCGCTTGCTCGGCAAGGAATTGTGCGTACTGGCCTGGGCTGTCGAGCAGATGGAGATGGAGAAGATTCCAGTCGCCGTGCGCAACTGGTTGGCGCTGCGCCCGGAGGAACGCTGGTGGCTGTTTGGCATGACCGCCATGAGCACCGGCGGTGTGATGGATGCGGGCAAGGGCTGGCGCGCAGCGCTCAAACACGCCTTGGGCGATGTGGCGCAGAGCGAACTGCTCGCTCCTCGTGCCCGACGCGGCAAGCCGGAACAGGAAGTTGCCCAGGCCTCATTAGGGCTGTTCGGAGACGAAGCGCCATGAACGCCGTGCCCCCGCAGCCGAAGATCTACCACATTGCCCACGTAGATCGTCTGCCCTCCATCGTGGCAACAGGTGGCCTCTTGTCGGACGCAATGGTGCAAGCGCAGGCGTTGGGCGGAACGATGATTGGGATGAACCACATCAAGCAGCGTCGTTTGACTGAGCTTCAGCTTGCAAGTCATCCCGGCTTGTTCGTCGGTGCCTGCGTGCCGTTTTACTTCTGCCCGCGATCCGTGATGCTTTATTTGATCCACCGACGCAACGCAGAACTGGCTTACCAAGGTGGGCAAGCGTCCATCATCCACTTGCAGGCGGATTTGGGCGCAGTTGTGGCCTGGGCCAACGTGCAACCCGCTCGCTGGGCGTTCACGCTATCAAACGCCGGATCGTATTTTTTTGAAGACCGCAATGACTTGGCGCGTCTTGGTGAAATCAACTGGACGGCGGTGCAGGCGAACAACTGGAGTGGCGGCCTGAAAGAAGGCAAACAAGCCGAGTTCCTGTTGGAGCAACATTTTCCGTGGCACCTGATCGAACGCATCGGCGTGCAGTCGGCCACGGTCTATCGACAAGTCGTCAACGCCCTTCCCGCACACGGACACCGGCCTACGGTCGACGTGCGCCCGGACTGGTATTACTGATTGAGAGGAGCACAGCCATGATCGAGTACAC
>CAURWS010000415.1:0-4484 GCA_963528485.1 uncultured Pseudomonas sp.
CAGCATACCGGCGTGACCTGCGCCGGACCAGCCAGACGAGTGTCAAAGATCGTGACAATCGAGCAATTCAAACAAGCGTATGTTTTTTCATTGACAGACCCTGCACCGTCCTCATAACCTCGCAACACTTTCAACGTACCGGGACGACGCGGACGTGGGCAGCATCTACCTCATACGACATGGCCAGGCCTCCTTTGGTGCAGACGATTACGACGTCCTGTCGCCAACCGGTTATCGCCAGGCCGAAGTCCTCGGCGCGCACCTGGCGCAGTTGGGCCTGACCTTTGATCGTTGCCTGTCGGGCAGCCTGTTTCGTCAGCGCCACACAGCCGAAACGGCACTGGCCCAACTGAACGCTGCCGGCCTTGCCACGCCCGCCCTGGAAACAGACCCGTCGTTCAACGAATTCGATGCCGAAGCCGTCATCCGCGCCCTGCTCCCGACCTTGTTGCCGGACGAGCCCGAGGCGCTGGACATCATGCGCAACGCCGCGCACAACCGCGCCGAGTTTCAGCGCCTGTTCGCGCTGATCATCGGCCGCTGGCTGGGCGGCGAGCACGACACTCCGGCGCTGCAGAGTTGGCTGGCGTTCGTCGAACAGGTGCAAGCGGGCCTGAACGGCATTCTGGACAGCGCAGCCCCCAGCGATCGCATTGCCGTGTTCACCTCCGGCGGCACCATTACCGCCCTGCTCCACCTGATCACTCAAATGCCGGCGACCCAGGCGTTCGAGCTCAACTGGCAAATCGTCAACACCTCGCTCAACCAGCTCAAGTTCCGTGGACGCGAGGTGTCCCTGGCTTCCTTCAACAGTCACGCGCACCTGCAACTGATGAAGGCGCCGGAGCTCATCACCTACCGCTGAGCCCGGCCAATCGCACCCGCAAGGTGCCTGCAATCACTCATATAAAGGATGACACCATGACCTCCGTAGCCGATGCCGTTCAAGCCATGAAAGCCAAGTTCGACCCAAGCGCCGCTGCAGGCCTGGACCTGGTCTTCGGTTTCCGTATCGATGAAAGCAAACACTTCTCCCTGATCGTCAAGGACAAGACCTGCGAACTGCAGGAAGGCGAAAACCCTGACGCACAAGTGACGCTGGTCATGGACGGCGACACCCTGGCCGGCATCGTCAGCGGCGAAACCGACGGCATGCAGGCGTTCATGGGCGGCAAGCTGCGTGCTGAAGGCGACATGATGCTGGCGATGAAACTGAGCGAGCTGTTTCCGTCATAACACTCAGGTTTCACTAAGAGCTGCGATGTGAACCCTCGAAAACCGAAGCTTGCGGGCTTCGGTTTTTTTTGCTCCATGGTTTCTGAACGTGGCTGATCAAGGCGACTGATCGACCTGTAACACGCTCGCCAATAAGGCCCGCCGCAGCTTGTTCGCAGTACCGGGGCGCATTAGATTAGTCAATGATCCTGACCCTTGAAAATAAACAGCAGGGATAAGCATGGCGCTAACCGACCAGTCCACCCAGGTTCGATCCGGCGAATAACTCGACGCCGCATTGATCGATCCTTACCTCAAGGCCCACATTCCGGGCCTGAGCGGCTCCGCGCAGATCAGCCAGTTTCCCGGTGGCGCGTCCAACCTCACCTACCTGCTCAAGTACCCCGAACAGGAATTCGTGCTGCGCCGCCCGCCGTTCGGCCACAAGGCCAAGAGTGCCCACGACATGGGCCGGGAATTTCGCATTCTCAATCAGCTCAAGGACGCCTTCCCCTACTGTCCCAAGGCCTACGTGCACTGCACCGATGAGTCGGTGATCGGCGCCGAGTTCTACGTCATGGAGCGGGTCAAGGGCATCATCCTGCGTTCCGAGTTGCCCGCCGAACTGAACTCCGACGCGGCCCAGACCGAAGCCCTGTGCAAGAGCTTCATCGACAAGCTGGTGGACCTGCATCAGGTTGACTACAACGCCTGCGGGCTGGGCGATCTGGGCAAACCTCAGGGTTACGTCGAGCGGCAGATTCACGGCTGGACCGCGCGCTACGAAAAAGCCCTGACCCCGGACGCGCCGAGCTGGGAAAAAGTCGCGCGCTGGCTCGACGACAAGAAGCCCGCCGACCACCCGACTTCAAGCCTGGTGCACAACGACTACCGCTTCGACAACGTGATCCTCGATCCGAACAACCCGATGCAGATCATTGGCGTGCTGGACTGGGAACTGACCACCCTGGGCGACCCCCTGATGGATTTGGGCAACAGCCTGGCGTACTGGATTCAGGCCGATGACCCAGCGCCCGTGCAGTTGATGCGCCGCCAGCCGAGCCACGCGCCGGGCATGCTGACCCGCGAGCAGTTCGTGGCGTACTACGCCGAACGCTCCGGGATTCGCATCGACAATTTCGACTTTTACTACACCTACGGTCTGTTCCGTCTGGCAGGCATCGTCCAGCAGATCTACTACCGGTTTTTCCACGGCCAGACCCAGGACAAGCGCTTTGCCCAGTTCATTCACATGAACAAGCTGCTGGAACACATGGCCTTGCAGGTCATCGATCGTTCCAGCCTGTGACCGCCACCGACTCCGAGTGCGACTCGATAAGGAAGACAACATGTCCAAGACCCAATTGTTCGACCTCGACGGCAAGATCGCCTTCGTTTCCGGCGCCAGCCGTGGCATCGGCGAGGCCATCGCCAAGCTGCTGGCCCAGCAAGGCGCCCACGTCATCGTCTCCAGCCGCAAACTCGAAGGCTGCCAGCACGTAGCCGACGCGATCATCGCCGACGGCGGCAAAGCCACGGCCATCGCCTGCCACATCGGCGAAATGGAGCAGATCAGCGGGGTCTTTGCGCGCATTCGTGAAGAGTTCGGCCGCCTCGACATTCTGGTCAACAACGCTGCTACCAACCCGCAGTTCTGCAACGTGCTGGACACCGACCTGGGCGCTTTCCAGAAAACCGTCGACGTGAACATCCGCGGTTACTTCTTCATGTCCGTGGAAGCCGGCAAGCTGATGCGCGAGCACGGCGGCGGCAGCATCATCAACGTGGCGTCGATCAACGGCGTTTCGCCTGGGGTGTTCCAGGGCATCTATTCGGTGACCAAGGCGGCAGTGATCAACATGACCAAGGTCTTCGCCAAGGAATGCGCGCAATTCGGCATCCGCTGCAACGCGCTGTTGCCGGGCCTGACCGACACCAAATTCGCCTCGGCGCTGGTGAGCAATGAAGCGATTTTGAAAACCGCACTGGCGCAGATCCCCCTTAAGCGCGTGGCCGCACCGAGCGAAATGGCCGGCACCGTGCTGTACCTGGCCAGCGATGCGTCGAGCTACACCACGGGTGTGGCGCTGAATGTGGATGGCGGGTTCTTGTCCTGAATCACTGACGACCCTGTGAGAGCCGGCTTGCTGGCTCTGACAGGTTTGGCAGCCAACAAGGATGAGGTGAATCTGAGGCCTATTTGATGGAATAAAGATTCCATCCGTCGTCATCCCCGAATACATTTTGCGCACAACAACAATCCTCCAAGGACGCTTGTCATGCGCGAAACATCTCTTCCGGATCTGGGTGTCGGCCTGATCGGCACAGGCTTCATGGGTCGGGCACACGCCCTGGCCTTTCACAACGCTCGCACCACGTTCGATCTCCCCGTCAACCTCAAACTCGTCGCACTGGCCGACGCCGATGCCGTACGCGCCGAGCAATGCGCGCGCTCCTGGGGGTTTGATCGCAGCCACGCTGACTGGCAGCAACTGATCAATGACCCGGCGGTGAATCTGGTGGCGATCACCACGCCCAATCACCTGCACTTCCCCATGGCGATGGCCGCGCTGGAAGCGCGCAAGGCGGTGTATTGCGAGAAGCCGCTGGCAGTAAGCCTGGAGCAGGCCCGCCAGATGCACAGCGCGGCGCGCAAGGCCGGTGTCGTGACTCGCGTCGGCTACAACTACCAGCACAACCCGATTCTGGGCCTGGCGCGGCAGATGATCGAAAGCGGCGAGCTGGGGCAGATTGTCAGCTTCCAGGGCGAATTCAGCGAAGACTTCATGGGCGACCCGCAGCAGCCGTGGTCCTGGCGTTGCGAACAGGCTCACGCCGGTGGCGCGCTGGCGGACCTGGGCAGCCACCTGCTGGCCATGGCCCGTTACCTGTTGGGTGATATCGAAGCGGTGTGCGCCGACTCGCAAACCGTTCACGGCCAGCGTCCGGCGTCCCAAGGCAGTCAGGACCGGCGCCAGATCGCCATCGACGACCAGACCTACGCGCTGCTTCGCTTCGCCAATGGCGCGCGCGGCACCTTAGGTACCAGTTGGCTGAAGCATGGGTACAAGAATCACCTGAGTTTCGAGGTCAGTGGCACCCAGGGCACGTTGTCCTTTGATCAAGAGCGTCTGAATGAGCTGCGTCTGTACCGGGCTGGAGCGCCGGGTCGTGACGGGTTTCAACGGATTCTCGCAGGGCCCGCCCAACCCGGTTACGCCGCGTTCTGCCCGGCGCCGGGGCATCAACTGGGCTACAACGAGCTCAAG
>CAURWS010000416.1:0-4474 GCA_963528485.1 uncultured Pseudomonas sp.
CGGAAAACGCGGCGTATCAGGAACGCCGCGTTATCAGGTTGTACTGCCGATGCCCGGCAGATCGCCCGATCGCGGTCCGCAGCAAGCTGGACTCTCCTACGCCCTCCGGGCAGAATCAAACTCACACCACGCCAGCGAACAACCTATTCCTGCAACGACTCAACCCCCAACTCGTTCCATACCTCTTCGGCCAGGTGAAACGTCGCATTGGCCGCCGGAATCCCGCAGTAGATCGCGCTCTGCATCAGCACTTCCTTGATCTCGTCCCGGGTCACGCCGTTGTTCTTCGCCGCGCGCAGGTGCAGGCGCAGTTCGCCTTCGCGGTTCATGCCGATGAGCATGGCGATGGTGATCAGGCTGCGGGTGTGGCGCGGCAGGCCTGGGCGGGTCCAGATGTCGCCCCAGGCGTGGCGGGTGATCATTTCCTGAAACTCGCCGTTGAACGGCGTGAGTTTTTCCAGGCTGCGGTCCACGTGGGCATCGCCCAGCACTTCGCGGCGCACGTTCATGCCCGCTTCGTAACGTTGTTTCTCGTCCATTTTCGGTCCAGTCGGATTAACGAAGATTGAAAGCCTGATGATCAGCCACCGCGCGCTTGACCCAACGCTTGGACTGACCCAGGTAATGAGTGGGGTCGAGCAGGCTGTCCAGCGCGGATGCCGACAGCTGCGCCGTGACCTCAGGCTCGGCGCTCAGCACCTCGCGCAAGTGCTTGCCCTGCTCCACCGCGAGGTGGCAGCACTGTTCAACGACATGGTGCGCCGCGTCGCGCCCGATGCGCCCCGACAGCGCAATGCTGACGGCTTCAGCGAGTACCAGCCCATGGGTCAGGTCGAGGTTGTACAGCATGCGCCTGGCATCCACCTCCAGCCCCGGAATCACCGCCAGCGCCTGTTGCAGCGAGCCCGAGACCAGACAGCACAGCTCGGGCAGCGTTTCCCATTCGGCATGCCACAGGCCCAGGCTGCGTTCGTGCTCCTGGGGCATGGCGCTGAGCATGGTCGCCACCAGACCGGGCGCGCGGGTGGCCGCCGCGATCATCACCGCCGCGCCCACCGGGTTGCGTTTGTGAGGCATGGTGGATGAGCCGCCCTTGCCCGCTGCTGCAGGCTCGAACAGCTCACCGGCCTCGGTCTGCATCAACAGGCTGATGTCGCGGCCGATCTTGCCCAGGCTGGCGGCGATCAGGCCCAGAAAGCTGGCGAACTCCACCAGACGGTCGCGCTGGGTGTGCCAGGGCTGGTCCGGCAGGTTGAGCTTGAGGTCCTTGGCCAGCGCTTCAGCGATGGGAAACGCCATTTCGCCCAGCGCCGCAAGGCTGCCCGACGCGCCCCCGAACTGCAGGCACAACAGGCGTGGCCGCAGGTCCTTGAGGCGCTGACGGTGACGCGTGACCGCCCCCAGCCAGCCGGCGATTTTCGCGCCGAGGGTCACGGGGGTGGCCTGTTGCAGCCAGGTGCGCCCGGCCATGGGCACACCGGCGTGACGTTGAGCCTGTTGCGCCAGGCCCTCGGCGAGATTGGCCAGATCCTGCTCCAGCAGGTTCATCGCGTTGCGCAGTTGCAGCACCAGCCCGCTGTCCATCACGTCCTGGCTGGTGGCGCCCATGTGCACGTAACGTTCGGCGGTCTCGTTGCGCGAGGCGATCTGCCTGCCCAGCGCCTTGACCAGCGGAATCGCCGAATTCCCGGCGTTGCCAATGGCCACGGCCAGGGCATCGAAGTCATACAGCGAGGCCTCGCAGGCGGCCACGATGTCGCCGACCACCTCGGCGGGAATCGCCCCGACAGCGGCCTCGGCCCGCGCCAGGGCCGCTTCGAAATCGAGCATGCCTTGCACCCTTCCCTCATCGGAAAAGATCTGCGACATGGCCTGCTGGGTGAAATATCGGTCGAAGAGTTGGTTACCGGATCTGCTCAACGTACTGCTCCTGACGACTCGTCCATAGCGTTCATCCTGTCGTGGTCAGAAATCGAAGAACACCGTTTCGTCTTCGCCCTGCACACGGATGTCGAAACGATAGGCGACTTTGCCGTCCACGGTGCACCGTTTGGCCACCAATGTTTGTCTGCGAGCCGGTTGCTCGATCAGGTTGAGCACCGGATCGACCGCGTTGCTCTGGGCTTCGTCGTCGAAATACAGGCGCGTCTGCAAGTGAATGTTGATACCCCGGGCGAATAGCGACACATTGACATGGGGCGCCATCGGCACACCGGCCGCGTTGCGCACCACGCCCGGCTTGATGGTCTTGACCACCCACTCGCCCTCATCTGCCGTGGCGGTACGGCCAAAGCTGTTGAAAGGTTTGTCGAGGTTGTACTCGCGGTCGTACTCGCCATCGGCATTGGCCTGCCACAGCTCCAGGAAGGAGTCGCGAATCAGGTGGCCGTTGCCGTCGTAGACGTGCCCCAGCAGCAGGATGTGCTCGCCGGGTGCGCCTGGCTTGGCCATTTCGTTCCAGATTTCCTGCTCACGGGCCGGGTTGCCGGCAGCTTCCAGCGCCAGACCGATGTGCACGTAAGGGCCAGCCGTCTGTGAAGGGGTTTCCGGCAGTATTTGAACGGGCATGGGCAACCCTCCTCAGACGTTTTCGAAGTGAGTCTTGCGCTGGCCGCGCAGGACGATATCAAAGCGGTAAGCCAGGCAATCCATGGGATTGGCCATGCTCATGTCGAGCTTGGCGATCAGACTCTGTACCGCTTCAGGGTCGGCAATGGACTTGACGATCGGACACATCGGAATCAGCGGATCGCCCTCGAAATACAGCTGGGTGATCAGCTTGGTGGAAATCGACGGGCCGCTGATGGAGAAGTGGATGTGCGCCGGGCGCCAGTCGTTGGGGCCGTTGCGCCATGGGTACGGGCCGGGTTTGACGGTGCGGAAGATGTAATTGCCGTCGCGGTCGGTAAGACAGCGGCCAACGCCACCAAAATTGGGGTCCAGCGGCGCCAGATAGGCGTCTTTCTTGTGCCGATAGCGCCCGCCGGCGTTGGCTTGCCACATCTCCACCAGGGTGTGCGGAATCGGCTGGCCGTACTGATCGATCACCCGACCGGCAACGATGATGCGCTCACCGATGGGCACGCCGCCATTGTTGAAGTTCAGCAGCAAATCCGCGTCGTGGCGACCGAATTGCAGATGGGAAAAGTCCGGGCCGGTGGTTTCCGACGCCGATTGCGGAATGCTGACCAGCGCCTGGCGCGGCGAGCGCAGGATCGAGGTCTTGTAGTCGGGGGTCAGGGCTTTGGGGTGCCAATTACGGTCGCGAATGGCGAAACGGCTGTCGTGGGCGTCAGACATGCCAGTCTCCTGATGTAGTTATTGGAGGTCGCACCTGTCTGAAGCATCAGAAGGCGACGACCCAGTGTCCTCTGCCCGTGCTCCGGCTGAAACTGAAATTAACGCCTCCATCCATAACCAAACGGTTATGGATAATCGCCCTTGCGGTAAGCCTGTCCCACTTCCCGCAGTATATCCACGCACCACTGCGCGGCGATCGACAGCGGCAACGCCGGGTTGCTGCACAGCCCCACCGAACCGCCCGGTTCGCGTATGCCCAGCTCCAGTTCCACCAGCTCGCCACCGGTCAGATCCTGACGCACCGCATCGAACGGCGCGATCCACACCGCGTCGCTGCATTGCACGTAGCGACGGCTCAAGGTCAGGGAGAGGGTTTCCAGACGCTGGCGCGGCGGGTTGATGCCGTGCTGCACGAACAGGCTGTCGGCGAATTTGCGGATGGTGGTGCCCGCCAATGGCAGCACCAGCGGGAAGTCTTCCAGCGAGCCGCGACTGTCAGTGCTTGCCAGCAACGGGTGGCCTTCGCGGACCACCAGGGTCATGGATTCGCTGTACAGGTGCTCGAAGCTCAGGCCGAGGATCTGCGGGCTGTCGGTCATGCGCCCGACCACGAGATCCAGCTCGCCCAAGCGCAACTGCGACAAAAGGTAAGCACTGGGCCCGGTGGCGACACTGACCACCAGCGCCGGGTGGCGCGCATGCAAGCGGCAGATTACCTCGGGCACCAGAAGGCTTTCGACAGTGGACAGCACGCCCAGGCGCACGGCCACCGGTTCGTGCTCACCCGAACGCAAGCTGTTCACCCCTTCGCGCAACGCCTGCACGCTGGGCCCGGCATAGCGCATGAACGCCACACCCGCCTCGGTCAGCGCGGCGCCGCTTTTGCTGCGCACGAACAGGCTCGCCGACAGCAGGCCCTCCAGTTCCTTGAGGGTCTTGGACAGGGCCGGCTGGCTGATCGCGAGCTTGTCCGATGCCTTGGCCAGACTGCCCTGACGCGCCACTTCGAGGAAACACACCAGATGGCGGAATTTGATGCGGGTGTCGATGTTCACGGTTGGATGGCCAACGGCACGGTAAACCTGAACACACTGCCCACGCCCACTTCACTGGTGGCCGTCAACTCGCCGCCGTGAGCCCTGACGATGCCTTGCGAGATGTACAGCCCCAACCC